>CAYMLA010000227.1:0-4947 GCA_964390785.1 uncultured Bdellovibrionales bacterium
TCCAAGGGCAATTGATAACGAATTTTTCCATCAAAATTATAATAAGCGTTGGCCACAGCCGCTGCTGTTGGAACAAGTCCGATTTCTCCAACGCCTTTTGCCCCATAAGGCCCAAAAGGATCTGAAACTTCAACACTACGAACTTCAACTTCAGGCATCTTTGAAGCCTTAATTAATCCTAATTTTTTAAAATTTGTATTCACAAGAAAACCATCTTTCATTGGAAGATTTTCACTTAAGGCATAACCTAATCCCATGTGTACAGCCCCTTCAATTTGGCCTTCAAACAAAATACGATTATAGACTTTTCCAGCATCATGAACAGCAATGATTTTAGAAATTTCTCCTTTTTCATTTAAAATCACCAATTGACTTGCGTAACTATAAGAATAATGTGTCACCGGCTTTTGACCTGGTTTTTCTTTCCCTGGTTTAGTCGTCCAATCGCAAACCCATACACCTGAATAAATCTTTCCAACCAATTCAGATAATTTTTTATCTTTTAAATCTTCACGAAACGGTTTACAGGCTACCAATAAAGAATTACCAACCAACGATGTCCCACGAGACGATGTTGTCATTCCACTTGGAGCTTCATTTTTTGTCTCCACACAAACCTCAAAAAGATGAGGAGACAAACCCGTCTCTTGACAAACCGTTTGAATCGCAACAGTGTGAACACCTTGGCCCATTTCTGTCCAGCCATGATGAATCACAATTTTTTCACTGGATACAATTTCAATTTTAACTTCACTCGAATCAGGCATTCCATTTCCAACACCCGTATTTTTTATTCCACACGCCAAGCCCACAATACGGTTTGACTCATAATCTTTTTTTAAAGAAAGCAATGTTTCTCTTACGCCAACTCCGGCTTCAAGAACCTGTCCTGTTGCTATTACATCTCCAGATTTTAGTGCATTATTAAATCGAAACTTCCAAGAATCAAATCCCCCTTTTCGACACAACTGTTCAACAAGAGACTCCATCGCAAAAGTGGCTTGATTAGCACCAAATCCACGCATGGCTCCACATGGAATATTATTCGTATAAACAGCAGTTCCACGAATCCATGCGACTGGAACATGATAAGCCCCTGTTGCATGCCCCACAGCCCTCTCTAAAACCTTCATTCCTACAGAAGCATAGGCTCCTGTATCGCCAACAATATCTGCACTAAGAAAAGTGATCCTCCCTTTTTTATCGCACCCTAATTTATAATCCAAACGAATCGGATGACGTTTGGGATGCATTTTTAATGATTCAACTCGACTCAATTGTAAACGAACTGGTTTTTTAATTAAATAAGCAGCCAAAGCAACATGACCAACAATCAATAAATCTTCTTTTCCTCCAAATCCACCCCCATTAGGAACCTGTATAACATCCACAAGAGACTCTGAAACTCCAATAATACGAGCAATTTGTTTGCGATCCTCGTACACTCCTTGGCTTTGAGAAAAGACCTGAATTCCTCCCTCTTGTTCAGGCCAAGGCTGAGCGAGTGCACACTCCATTTCTAAAAATGCATGTTCAATTCGTTGCGTTTGAAAAACGCCTTCAACAATATATTCAGAAAGCTTTTCTGCTTCATGAAGATCTCCCCGTCGAATTTCTGAAACAGATAAAACATTTCCACCCGGATGAATAAACTCACAAAAGGAATTCCTTGCTTGATCGACATCAACAATTGGAGACAAAACTTCATAATCCACTTTAACTTTAGCACAAGCCTTACGAGCATGATCTTCGGACTGAGCAACCACCATGGCTAAAACATCACCAATATAACGAGTCATCTCTCCTTCAGCGACAAACAAAGGCCAATCTTTCACAATTAATCCATTAAAACGTTCACCAGAAATATCATTTGCTGTTAAAACCTTAACAACTCCCTCTGAACTTAAAGCCGATTCAATATTAATACTCTTAATTTTTGCTCGTGGATAATCACTTAAAACAAAAGCAGCATGAAGCATTCCATTTGAATTCAAATCACAAACATATTTCTTTTGACCTAAAACATAATCTTCAATTTGATACTTAGGCAATGAACTTCCAAGCTGTCCTTTTTTTTCAATGCTTTGATTGATATCATCCGAATTCTCTTGCCTTAAAATTTGAGCCGCTAATTCTATGGAATCAATTATTTTTTTATATCCCGTACAACGACAAATATTTTTATCAAGAGCCAAAGCAATTTCATTGCGATTAGGACGAGGATTCGCTTTTAAAAAAGTAACTGCTCTCATAACCATTCCGGGAGTACAAAATCCACACTGAACTCCACCACACTTTTTAAAAGCAATGACAAAGGCCTCTTTAATTTTTTTTTCTAAACCTTCAACGGTAATAACCGATCGCCCTTGAAGTTGTCCCATTTTTGTTCGACAAGCAAGGGCTGCTTTCTGATCAATCTCAACGGTGCATGCTCCACACGCTCCAACACCAGAACAGCCATCTTTAACTGATGTGATTAATTTTTCCTGACGTAAAAAATCCAGTAAAGATCGATCAAGCAAGCCAGAATATTTAATTTCATTTCCATTTAAAAAAAACACTATCATAATGCAACCAATAACTTTATTTTAAACAGACTGGAAGGCAGGCATAAAACGCAACTCCAGTCACCAAATCATCAATACGAATCCGATCATTAACCGTATGAGCATCAACTTCATCTCCTGGAGCAAAACCAATTGTTGGTATCCCCAGTTCACCACAACTTGAAACTCCATTGGTACTAAAAACCCAACGACTTATTTGAGGCTTTCGAGTTTGGACTGAACAAGCGGCTTCAAAACCAGCTTGAACCAAAGGATGAGTTTCATCAATCGCCCAGGTTGGATAATATTTTTGAGTCTTTAAAACTTTTCCTGTATAGGAAGGTTCTTCATAAGTCAAAATCTCAACCTTCATGTCCTTATCATTAAAACTTGGTAAATCTTTAATTTGCTGAACAGCCAACTCTTTATCTTCTCCCCAAGTAAGACGACGATCAATATGAATTCGACATCCATCAGGCACAGCACAAAGACTCGGCGTTTGACAATCAATAAAACTCACTGCACAAGTGCCTTTCCCCAAAAAAGAATCCCTCTTTAAATGCTTGTTAAGCTCTTCAATTTCAGTAACAAGCTTAGCCATTTTATAAACCGCATTTTCACCCCGTTCAGGAGCTGATCCATGACAAGAAATTCCTTGTGCAACAACATTTAATTCCATCCGCCCTCGATGTCCCCGATAAACATCCAAACTTGTTGACTCACCCAAGCAAACATAATGAACGTCCTGAATAGAATGTTGAAGCGCATATTTTAGACCAAGCCCATCGCAATCTTCTTCTTGAACAGAACCGACAACAAAGATTGAAAAATCCTCCTTACGAAATTGAAGGTCTGAAAAAAGCTTTGCACCATAAACTTGGACAACAGTTCCATTATGATTATCGCTTGCTCCACGACCATAAATAAACCCATCTTCTTCACGAGCAACAAAAGGATCTGATTTCCAAGCCTTTGGATTTCCAACATCAACGGTATCAATATGTGAATCAAAAACAATTCTTCTTGGTCCAAACCCAATTCGACCAATGACATTTCCGTAATCATCTCTTTTCACATCATTAAATCCTAAATTATTCATTTCAAAAATAATTCGTTGAGCAACTCCTTCTTCCTTAGCGCTAACTCCTGGAATCGATATTAAATCCTTCATAAAAGCAATGCAATTTTCTCGGTATTTTTCAGCCTCTTTTATATAATTAAAATTTTTCTCACTCATTCGACAACTCTCATTTTTTTTGATTTTAAGATTTTTTCAAATAATGAATGAACTTGTTTAAAACGTCCATGCATTATTAAAGACGCTATGACAAATGGCTTATAAGAGGCCTCTTTATATGTCTCAACTCTATATCTATCAAAAACACTTTTATCAACCTCTCCCTCTACACAAGAAACTCCCGTAATATCTGCAGGAAGACAATGCATGTAAAGTCCTTCTCCATTTTTGGTTAACTTCATTCTTTTTTCAGTGCATTGCCAACTTTGATGATTTTTATTTTGCTTTAAACAATCTTGTTCTAATCCTTTTAAATTCTCCAAATGACCATTTTTTAAAAAACGAGTTCGTTCTTGCATCACCTGAAAAGGAGCCCAACTTTTTGGATAAACAATATCAGCCTGATGAAAGGCCTCATCCATATCTTGTGTCACTTCAAATCGTCCTCCACTTTCTCCTGCAAATTGACGTGCATTATCAATTGTGCTATCAAGCAATTCATAACCCGGAGGATGAGCTAAAACCACATCCATACCAAAGCGTGTCATAAGTGAAATTATCCCTTGAGGGACTGATAAAGGCTTACCATAACTTGGTGAATAAGCCCAACTCATGGCTATTTTTTTTCCTTTTAAATCTTCCAAACTCCCAAAATAAGTTTTTAAGTGCAATAAATCAGACAAAGTCTGTGTCGGATGATCACGATCACACTGTAGATTAATTAATGTCGGCCTTTGATGCAAAACTCCTTCTTCAAAACCCTGATCCAAAGCTTGAGCGACTTCCTTCATATACTCATGACCGTAACCTAAAAATAAATCGTCGCGAATTCCAATAACATCTGTTAAAAACGAAACCATATTCATGGTTTCACGAACCGTCTCCCCATGAGAAATCTGTGATTTTTCTTCATCCAAGTCTTGCACTGTTAAACCCAAATAATTACATGCAGAAGCAAAAGAAAATCGCGTTCTTGTTGAATTATCTCTAAATTGAGAAACAGCCAAACCAGAATCAAAAATTTGACCAGAAAAATTCAACTCGAAAGCCTGTTTTAAAAACTCAGCCGCCAATAAAACAGATTCCAATTGTTCTTTGGATCGATCCCAAGTCAATAAAACATCTTCTTGAAATAAATGAGCATTTTTTTGTTCAATTTCATAA
>CAYMLA010000228.1:0-4935 GCA_964390785.1 uncultured Bdellovibrionales bacterium
TTTTCGATTCAATTTATATCGTAGCCATTTTCTTTGTTGGTTTCGCTTAGATTATAGACAAATAATCACTCGTCACTTTTGCGCTGTAAAACAGCAAAATTAATCTCGCCTGCCCCAGCCTCAGTTACAGTATAAAGAATTTTTTTTATAGTTAAAAAATCAATGCCTTTATCAGCCTGTACAGTGACCTTTCTCCAAATGCTAGGATCTTTTTCAATTCTTTTAAAATTTGGTTTATCAACAACTTCACGCAGTTTGCTCCGAAGCTCAATTTTTGCTTCCCTTTCTTTATCTCGAATGGACTTTCTAAGATTTCTATACAACCGATCAATCAACCAATCGTTTTGCCGTCTAACATTGTAGGTTTTTTCAACAACATCCTTACCAATCAAAACTTCTCGATCTGAAACAGTAACAACATGAGAAGGAGTTAACTCCTTAACCAGCTCAGCACGGGGCAAATCAACTTCTTCAGGAATATAAATAACCTCTCCAGTTGTATTATAATTCTGCAACAAAAAAACAACCAAAACGGTAAACATATCAACCATAGCTGTTAGTGAAAGAATAGCAACGACATCACGACCACCTTTTTTTCGAGACAGAATCCGACTGTGTCTAAATTTCTTTCCAGGATGATAAATAGGCATCTATTTTGCCCCCCCCGTCGCAACAGCTAATTTTGAAAAACCCGCTTTCAGCAATACATCCATACCTAAAATTAAATCCTCGTAAGGAAGATGTTCAACCATTGTGATTGCGGCATCCACTTTTTCAGGATACCTTCGCTTAGCAACTTCAAGCTGCTGCAATAAAGTATCAGCATCATAATTTCCGTTTACTTTAACAATAGACATGTAACTTTTTCCAACAAGAAGTTGATACCCACGTTCCAATACATCCAATCGAATCGGTATATCCGAATGAGGAGGAATCTTTACCTGTCTATCATCTTCTTGCTTTTTCCCATAAATACTTGTTCCAATTTGCATCATCGATATTTGTGCCCAAACAGCCGTAATCAACAAAAAACAAATAAGAACACTCATTAAATCAATAAATGGAATCAAGTTTAATTCTTGATTAACTTTTCGACTTGATGACTTACTTTCAATTTGAGCCATTCTTCCAATCTTTCTTAAAAAAGTATTTATTCAAATTTATTGCGATTAGCCGCCACTAAATTCATCAAACTCATGCTTGATTCAACCAATTCATTTTCAGCCCTTGAAATACGAAGTTGAAAATATCCATAAGAAACAATTGCAATAATTGCCACTAAAAGGCCAAAAGCCGTACAGTTAAGAGCATGCGAAATTCCTCGAGACAATTCTTCAGCTTTTTGAGCTGGATCAGCGGCCGCAACTCCACGAAAGGATGTAATCATCCCAATGATCGTTCCTAACAATCCGGTCAAAACAGAAATATTCCCAAATACAGCCAAAAAAGGAGCCCATCCTTCAAACAATGGAGTTTCTCGAAGAACCATAGCATCCATTGCGACTTGAACCTCTTCATCCGGACGTTTATTAAGAACTTGAACCAAACCGGCCTTCATTGTGTTTGTCAAAGGTGCCGGACGACTATCACAGTAAGTAATGGCCTGTCTCAAATCACCACGAAGAATCATTCCAAATATATTATCACTAAACTCCTTCTTATCAACGGTTAAACTTCTTAAAACAAAAAACCGTTGAATTATAAGTAAAAGAGTGGACAGACCAATCACTGCAATCAAATACATAACAGGTCCACCTTCATTAAATGCTCGAACAATAGCATTTACATTTTGAGCATCCATGGGTTCCATTTATCAAACCTCCTATTTTAAAAATCTATTTCTATAAAACACTTTTTAAACTAATTTCCACTTGAAAACACAAAAGGGTAAGAAACCTCAGCAATAATACCTGGTGGTGGTTCCGGAAATCTCCATGCTCTCAAACGAGACACCACACAACTTTCTACGCCTGCATTATTGAGTGTCGTTTTTGAAACTCGCGCTTTTAAAACACGTCCATGTTCACCAAACTCCCAAGTAACAACAATTTTTCCAGACAAACGAGCATTTCGTCTATTTAATTCACGCTCATAACAAGCTCTCAATTGGTTAAGATTGCTTCTCACCACTCGCCTTACAGCTTCTCTATCAATTGATGGATGAAACTCTTCCTCAATTCCGCCCGTTTCTACAACCACACTTGATTTGCCTCCTAATCCTCCACCTGAGCCGTATCCAGCATGGCCACTTCCTCGGCCTTTTGTTCCCAATCCAGCAATTCCAACCGTTGAAGTTCCTGTTCCACCTCGTCCTGTCGACTTAAATTTTGAACCCAGATCATCTCCAGCACGTGAGGTGTCAAACCCTGTTCTCCCTGTTGATTGATCTGCCATTCCTAAAAGCTCACCACTGCCTGAATAAGCTTTATCTAATTGTTTTCGAGTCCCTCCACCACCAAAAGCACTAAATAATCCCATTTTAGAAACATCTTTTTTACGACTTTCAGTGTTTGCTCCTTTTGAACCTGTATTAACAGCCCCTCCCTCTTTTACAGAAGTAAACTTTTTAGGTTTATTTTCACTTTTAGGAATCGGACGAAGATTTCTTGCCTGACCTGGAGCTTTTTTTGTTTTTTCCCCTTTAGATAAATCAAATTTTTTCTTAATAGGAGCTTGTTGAACTTTTTTTTCTGTAACTTGTACTTTTTGAGGCTCAACCGGAGGAGGAGGTTCAATTTTCTTAGGAGGTGGCGGAGGTGGTGGTGAAGGCTTTTTAATTTTCGGCACCTCCCACTCAAACTCTGCAATACGAATTTGATCTTTATCTGAGTCATCCATATACATAGAAGGAGCATACAAATACATATACAAAGCAAATATTGAAATCAACACCAAAGTAATTACAATTCCGGTCAATTCACTTGCAGAAAAATGAAGAGGCGGAGCCAACAAAGGTTTAGACGTTGTAGGGACGTAACGTATCAAAAGAGACAAGCCCCCAGCAACTAAAGTGATGCGCACCAACTCATCTTGGTTAAGATGAAGAATATGAAAATTAGCCTGTTGAATCACTCGATTTTGAGCCATCAATCGGCTCAAATCTTGAACTTTATCTCCCTGTACCGAATCCACCTTCATTTCTGGAGTTAGTACAATTGTAACTTCTCGATCAAATAAAACCAATTGTGTTTTTTTTTGATGATATCCAGGAACATAAATATCACAAGAAGGATCTGAACCAATGTAAATCTTACCCGGTTCAGAATAATGATACGTCTGAATCACCCTTTCATTCCAAGCCATCGCAATTTCTAACGTTCCGCCTCGACTGGGATGAACAACCTCAGTAATAGAATTAAAACTACTTTTAGGGGCATAAGTCCCTTTTAAAGAACGAGCAACAAATGATCCAGATTCACGATCTTCATGCTCAGACTGTTTTTTATAAGCAAATGGAGTATCATCATTAATTGGAACAATTTTCTCATTCTGATCTTCAATTTTATGATCCAAATCAGAATCTTTGGCTTCAGCATCCATTAAATTAAGGACTAATTCATCATCATCTTTATTGATAAAACTTGGAACATCACCAAGTTTTACAGATTCATTTTCTTTACCTTTTAAAACTCCAGCAGCAATCCCTGGAGGGGGTTTAGTGGGCTTTTTAGGAGGAGCACCTGAAGGGCTTACACTTGGTTTTGGAATTCCTCTATAAAATTGAATTTTAAAATCACCAATTAAAATTTCGTCCCCTGACACTATTTCATCATCAAGAACAGCTTCACCATTTTTAAATGTTCCCGATTGAGATCCAAGGTCACACAAAAAATACTTATCATCTCTTTTTTCAATAATAGCGTGAATCGGTGCTATGCCCTCACCCTCAAGATCAATATTCACTTCGGCATTATGACCAAATACAACTTGATCTAGAGTCAGTTGTTTAACTGAAACCAATTTATTCTCTTTAAAAATTCTAAGTACAATTGGAGAGGTCAATCCTCACTCCCTGGCTGTCGTTGTAAATCTTGTGATGTCTTTTTCATTTCAGGAATAAAATTTTCTCGCAATCGAATCAATTTTTTATAATTAAAATTTTTCTTTTGCAATAAATAAAACAATTCCGGTTTGCTTGCCTTTCCTTGAACCAATTCATCTTCAAAATCCAAAACCTGCTTTTTCGGTTTTGAATCAGAATAAACATAGACAGGCAAAAATAAAACCATCAAAACTAAATTTAAAAATATTATTCGTTTAATCATTACGCTCCAAACAACATAAAACAAATATATCACATCTCTCTATTTTAAACCTGTTTTTACTTTATTTTCCAAGGCATTAATTTTCCAACTCATACTTCTGTCTAGTCCAAGAAATTTTAAACGATCAACAATCTCCATTCCTTCACGATATTGATTCATATAATCAATTAAGAGCACTGCGTAATTGAGTAAAATTCTTTGATCTGAACCATGAGATTTATATAGTTTTTCAAAAATTCTTTTTGCTTCTTTATAATCGCCAACTCCTCTTAATGCCAATCCATAATTATTTGCTATTCGGTAATCACCTAAATCTGCTTTGAAAGCTCTTTCCAAATAAGGCTTGGCCTTAGCAAACACTTCATGAACAACAAAGATTGAGCCTAAATTTGCATTAGCAGCAATATTTCTTGAATCATAACTTAAAGCTTTTTTAAACAAAGCAATAGCTAAAATTTCGTTCCCCTCTTCCAATTCAATCAAAGCTAAATTATTATATAAAGTTGAACTTTTTGAGTGTTTTTCCATTGCTCGATTTAATATTAATCGAGCCAAACCTGGACGCTTCTGTTGAAAATGAAACATAGCCAACGCATTTAATGTCTTTAAATCCTGTGCATCATTGGATAAAAGAACACCCGCTTCCTTAACAACACGAGATTCTAAATTA
>CAYMLA010000229.1:0-4919 GCA_964390785.1 uncultured Bdellovibrionales bacterium
ATGAAACCAATGAGAACCCATGTAGCCGGTGTCGATGTCCACAAAGAAGTATTAGACAAATGGTGCGGATAAGAGGACTTGAACCTCCATGGTATTGCTACCACTAGAACCTGAATCTAGCGCGTCTGCCAATTTCGCCATATCCGCGAGAGAGGTTGTTGACCATTGATCAGTTGACGATTGATCAATGGCCACATTGATCATGTCACAACAGTCTTTAGATAAACTTGCAATAAAATAATTGCCCTCGGAGGGAGTCGAACCCCCACGCCTTTCGGCACTAGATCCTAAGTCTAGCGTGTCTGCCAATTCCACCACGAGGGCGAGATATTTAATGGCTGTTTTGCAACAGCACACGATCTAATATAATAATAAAGTGACTATTTTGCAATAGCTAAGTCGCAAGGTTTTCTATTTAGTGGCTGTTGCGAAACAGCCAACTTGCAACAGCCACTAGTGATTGTTGTAAAACAGCCAACTAAAAACAGGCCCTTTTATAATTTCATTCTAGAATGACCACTATTTGGATTGATTAATAAGAGCCTTGTAATCTCCAGCCTTCATTAGAGCAGCAAGTTCTTTTTCAGTATCCATTTCAATACGAATGAGCCAACCTTCATTCATGGGATCGTCATTTAAAATTCCTGGATCATCAACAATGTTTTGATTAACTTCAATAATGATTCCAGAAACAGGCGAATACAAATCACTAACAGATTTAACGGATTCAATGACTCCAAAGGGTTCATTTTGATTTACTTTTTGTCCTTCTTCGGGTAATTCAACGTAGACAATTTCTCCTAATGAATCTTGAGCAAATTCAGTGATCCCTACAGTAACAATGTTTTCATCAACTTGTGCCCATTCGTGATCTTTTGTGTAATAGTTTTCTTCAGGAACTTGAAAAGCCATTTTTTATCTCCTTATTTATTAATAAAAGGTGTTTTTATAACTTTTGCTTTAACTTTTTTCGAACGAATTTCAACTAAAAATTCTGTGTCAATTTTTGCTAATTCAACAGGGACATAAGCTAAACCGATGGGTTTGTTGAGTGATGGGGAATGTGTTCCACTTGTGACATAACCAATTTCGTTGTTTTCGTTTTCGGTCGAAAAAATCTTATATCCGTGTCGAGGAATTCCTCGATCAATTAATTCAAATCCAATGAGTTTTCTTTTTAAGCCACTTTCCTTTAATGAGATTATAGGATCTTTTCCAATAAAATCCTTATGCTTTGGTTTAATAAAATAATTTAAAGTGGCTTCATAGGGATTTGTTGTTTCGTCAATTTCATTTCCGTAAAGACAAAGTTTAGCTTCTAAACGTAAAGTGTCTCGTGCACCCAATCCAATAGGTTGGACATGATAAGGATGTCCTTTTTCAAGGAGGCATTGCCACAGTTGGACAGCACCTTCTTTTGGAATAAAAATTTCACCGCCATCTTCTCCAGTGTAACCTGTACGGGCAATGATGCAGTTAAATCCATTGAATTCTTTTTTAACAAAATGAAAGGGTGAAACTGAGCCGTCGTAATCAAAAGAAAAAACATCATTTAATAACGATGGCGCTTTTGGACCTTGTACGGCAATTTGAGCCCAAAAGTCTGATTCGTCAACGATGTCAGCATTTTTATTATTTTCTAATATCCAAGCTAAATCTTTTTCTTTATTTGCAGCATTGACGCATAAAAGATAATCTTGTTCTTTTTTTAAACAATAAACAATAAGATCATCAACGAGGCCGCCTGTTTTATTTGGAAGTAAAGAATATTGAGCACAATTGTCTTCTAAGCTTGCGACGTGATTTGTTGTTAGCCATTCAACCGCTTCAAGGCAGTGCAGACCTTTGATGCGAATTTCTCCCATGTGAGAAACATCGAATAAGCCAACATGATTTCTTACACAAAGATGTTCTTCTTTTAAGCCTTGATACTGGATAGGCAAATTCCATCCAACAAAGTCAATTAGTTTACCATTTTGTTTTTCATGTTCTGTAAAAAGAGGTGTTTTTTTTAGGCCAGACATGTTTTCTCCCAAAATAATTTTTTGATTTTAACGATAGGGCTCTGCTCAATAACAACGTCGATAATCTAAGCGAAACATTTACTTGGGTCAACTGAAGCCTTATAAATCAAATAGAATTTCTGGATTTTTTTGGTAAACTCGAAGTTCGTTTGATTTTTCATTAAGATCATCAGGAACCGAGATAAGACAACCGCGTGGAATTTTTTTGTAGTTTTTTGCTTTATTGAGCCATGTTAGAAATTGTCGTTGATCATTCACGCAAATCAATTGTCTTGTTTTTCCTTTTTCTTTTAAGGGATCTCCGGTTATTCGTGCGGTAGGTAGAGAAAAAGTAGGAGGAGATTTTTTTCGTGCTGCAAGATAACTGAATGTGAGCGTGCGATTTTTAATGATCAGTTGAGACTCGATTTGAGAATACCAATCAGGTTGAATCCAGTGAAGACGATCATGACACCAGTCGCCTTGAGAATGCTGCAATAACGGGCAATTTTGATGGTGAGTGCAGGGTGCCCATATATGAAAACCAAGTTCAATCAGTCTATTACGTTGTTTCATAAGATTTCTGCTGGCTTGGTGTGTTGAAGGCTCTATAATAATGATTGCTTCAGCGTGAGAAATCCATTCAGGAAAAGAGGGGAGTTCTAAAAAAGAATAAGAAAAAACAGCAAGAGTTGATCGAGTTAAAGAGATTTGATGAGGATTGTATTGCCAACGAGCAGTTGCGTTGTTTTTAAGATGGAAATGCTCTTGATGAAGTTTAATGGCTTGACGAGACTGTTCAACATAATCAATTGACGAGACTGTTGAAACGTTCTCTTGAATAGATAAAGACGCAGCGCCTAGGCCAGATCCAAAATCGACTAAGTGGGTTAAATCGTCAAAAAACCCAAAGGGTTTAAGTCTGTGCACAACCATTTGAGAACGAAGGGAATTCAGAGGGAGATAATAGCTTGCTTGTGCAAGTTGATAGGCTGAAGATTGCCATGGGGTTAAGCTCCCTTGATTTTGAATATAATAATGAGAGAGTTCAAGAATCATTTGTGCTAAGGTCTTATAAGAAACGGATTGATTTGAGAGATAATTTTTGATGGCTTGATTTAAAAATGGACTTAGTTCAATTTTTTTATTATTCATTATTTTTATAGAGTAATTGAAAAAGATAGATTTGCCACTAAATAATGGCTGTTGCAAAATAGTCAAATTTGAGGCGCGCGAGGTCAAATCGAACGAGGCGTACATCAAGTACGTCGCAGTGAGATTTGAGCGAAGCCAACGAAAAAGTTGGCTGTTTTGCAACAGCCACTAAATAAAATGCATTGGAGTTCACAATATGGATGAACATCTTCAATTGAGCAAAAAAATCACAGATGTTGGACGTCGTTTATATGACAGAAATCTTTTGGCAGCAGCGGATGGAAATATTAGCTATAGAATAAATGATGATGAAATTCTAATTACGCCATCGGGAGTTTCAAAAGGTTTTTTGGATCCAACTGATATGGCTGTTATTAATCTTGAAGGAAAAGTTAAAAAGGGCAATCCTTCAAGCGAATGGAAAATGCATACGTTTATTTACCAAAAATGTTCAAAAGCTAAAAGTGTTGTGCATGCTCATCCGCCAACCGCAATTGCTTGGAGTTTGGCTTTTTCAAAAGAAAAAGAAATTCCAGTTAATTTTTTGCCTGAAGTTATATTGTCTGTCGGAAAAATTCCTATTTTATCGTACGCTTGTCCAGGATCGGAGGAATTGGCCTCTGGATTGGAATCTTGGTTGCCCGATTGTCGCGTTTTTGTTCTGGCTCGGCATGGGGGAGTGAGTTTGGGAGAAAGTCTTGATGAAGCTCTTTGGGGTATTGAACGTTTGGAACATGTTTGTCAGATCTTAAAAAGAGCAATGGAACTCTCCCCTTTCAATCGAATGGAAAGCAATAGTTCTTTATTGGAGAGCTTGTCAGAAAGTGAAATTAAAAAATTACAAAAAATTCGTTTAACAATGGGAGGGCAAATCAAATGAGAGATTTTCAATCATTGGGTCTTCGTGTTGTTTTAGGGCGGCTTCAAATATTGGATCAAACTCAATTGCCAGATCAAGAAATTTGGATGGATTGTTTTAGTGTTGAGCAAATGATAGAGATTATTAAAGAGCTTAAAGTGAGAGGTGCACCTTTAATTGGAGTTGCTGCCGGTTTGGCTTTGGCTCAATTTTCAATGCAGAATCCAAGCGAGGAAAGTTTTTTAGAAGCGGCATTGAAATTAAGACAGTCGCGCCCCACAGCCGTTAACTTAATGTCTGCCATTGATCGATTGTTGAGTGTCTATCGAGATTCTGAAAAGAGTTATAAAGCGGTTCAAGAAGAGTCCTATCGAATCACTGATGAAGATGTTGAATTGTGTGAAAAAATGTCACTTCATGGAGCTGAATTGATTTCAAATGGAGATCAAATTCTAACTCATTGTAATACGGGGGGGCTAGCAACAGCCGGCATAGGGACTGCCTTGGGTGCAATACGAAAGGCTTATGAGCAAGGAAAAAACATTCATGTTTATGTTGATGAAACGCGTCCGTTATTACAAGGAGCTCGTTTGACCGCATGGGAGTTAAAAAAAATGGGTATTCCTTATACTCTTATTTGCGATAATATGGCTGCCCATCTTATGGCTCAAGGTAGAATTCATCGAGTTTTTGTTGGTTCAGATCGTGTTGCTTCTAATGGTGATTTTGCTAATAAAATAGGAACTTATTCTGTGGCGGTGAATGCGTTTTATCATGGTTTGCAATTTAATGTTGTTGCTCCCTATACAACGATTGATTGGAGTTGCTCTGGGGGAAGTGAAATTCCTATTGAAAATCGAAGTTCAGAAGAGGTTCGTGGTGCAATAGGAGCATTTGGTTCT
>CAYMLA010000230.1:0-4916 GCA_964390785.1 uncultured Bdellovibrionales bacterium
CAGTTTTAACATATTTAAATGAGTATGAATATCAATCCACATTAATTTATTTCCTCATGGGTAATTCATTCACTTCGAACGAAGCCAACAAAAAAGTTGGCTGTCATGCTACCACCTAGTGGCTACCGCCTATAATAGTGGCTGCCAGTTGGCTATCATGCTACCGCCTAGTGGCTGCTGCAAAATAGCCACTAAATGTCATCTTCAGGCAGCTTTATATCTCCATCATCTTCATCATCATTTAACTGTGGTGCGTCCATCTGTTGTTCAAAACTTTGTTGACCAGACAAATTAATCACTCTATGAGCTGGTACTACAAAAACAACTCCATCTTCTGTTAAAACAGTTACTTTTTGCTTGAGAACATTAACATCTTGAACAACCCCGCACTGTCCATCGCACTCAACTCGAGAACCACGAAGGGGAATGTTTTTTGAAGCTTCTTGATACAGATCATACTCATAAGCCATACAACACTTAAGTCTTCCACACATTCCACTGACTTTAATTGGCTTAAGTGAAAGGTCTTGATCTTTGGCCATCTTAACACTAACACCATGAAATTTTTCAATAAATCGACTACAACAAACTTCACATCCACAAGGCCCGAGGGCACCAATTAATCGTGTCTGATCTCGCACCCCAATCTGCCTTAATTCTACCCGCGCTTTTAAATCTCGAATAAGGTCTTTTAACAAATCACGAAAATCCACTCGATTTTCAGAAGAAAAATACACGGTTACTTTTCGTAAATCTAAAGTATACTCAACTTTTAAAATATCCATTGGAAGTCCAAAACGTTCAACCGCACGTTGAGTTTTTTCTAGCCCCACTTTTTCACTCTTTTTTTGAATTTGTATCGCTTGAAAATCTTGCTCATTAGCCTTGCGTACAAGACTTCTCAATTTTAAATTTAATTTTGAATTGTCCACATAAAAAGGACGATGGACGACCCAACCAAAAACCAATCCATATTCAGAAGCATCGACAACGACAGCCTCGGAGACTTCAAGCATCAAGTCTTTTGCAAAATAATTAAATACCTTTCCAGTATCCTCAAATCGAACCCCAACAATTCTAACATAAGAAGAAAAGTCTAATTCTTTCTCGCCTTCATACAAACTAACAGGAGGATAACCCATTGGAATTGGCTTGCCTGAAAGCATAACAATTCCATTTAAGTCCTTACTTTCTTCAGCAGATGAACTTAATTCACTATTTTCAATTTTATGATTTTGGTTTTCTTCTTCAACTTCAGTTTTTTTTATATCATTCATAACGCGAACTCCACTGCGTTTCATCCGCAGCCGACAATAATTGCAATACAGGCTCTCCAATCAAGTTTAACAAAAAATGAGATTAAAAAAACAAAAATCTCAGATTAATCCAATTTTATATTATAAGTTATTGATTTGAGCCTCCCAATAATAAATCTGATAGCTGTATCCAAAGATCTTCAAAAAGAAGGGTGCGATCGACATTGAAACCCATATTTTTTTCACAACTTAACATCAATTGAAATCCTTTAGATAAAGAAGAACTTCCACAAAGTGCTAATTTTTGAATCAAATCCATTTGATCGATATTAAACACTTTTGACGAATCAATCAAACTAACACAAGCATCTCTTAAAACACTTTGAAGCATTAACAAAACAAAAAAAGCATCAGCTCGATCTTTTAAAAACTCTTTAATTGATAAGCCATTAAAGTCTCCGGCAAAAAGTGACTCAATATACTCAATGGCTTTCATTCTCAATTCAGACCAATGATCATCTTGAAGTTTTTTAGCAAGTAGCACACTCCCTTGGCTGAGGGAATTGCAAATTTTTGACTCAAATCCCACAATTGTTCTTATCTCTTCACTCTTAAGAGAAACAAATTGCACAATTTGACATCTTGAACGAATCGTTGGCAACAAAGCAGATAACTTGTGAGTAACTAAAAAAAAATAAGTCTTCGGTGGAGGCTCTTCAATGACTTTTAATAAAGCGTTAGCAGCATGTCTATTAAAAAGGTGAGCATCATTAACAATAACAATACGAGATCGTCCAAAAAAACGAAGCTGTAAAAACTGAAGAATCTTTCGACTTTGCTCCACTTTTATAAAGGGTCCATCAGATTCAATTGTTAGTAAATTTTCACTTTGGCCTAATTCAACTCGCAAACAAGAAGGACATTTTCCACAACCCAAAGGATCTTTTTCACAAATTAAAACCTGAGCAAGAGCTTTTGCCATCAAAAGCTTTCCAATTCCCTCAACTCCAACAAACAAAAAAGAATGCGTTAATTTATTAGATTCAATTGCAAATAAAAATTCATCTTTTTTAGTTTGATGTCCAACCACCAAATCAATTAATCGAGCCACTGCTCTCTCCTCAAAATAATTAAAAGAGACTCAAGTAGCTCATAAGAAGGCAATTCGGCATCAAGAACAACCCATCGATTCGGATCTAGACGGGCTTGTTTAAGATAACTGTCTCTGACAGACTGATGAAAAGCCGATTTTTCTTGCTCAAATCGATCTGGCAAAGTTCCCTTTTCGTTAAAACGCTTTTGCATACGTTTAAAACTCTCCTGAATGGACAAATCTAAAAGTATAATTTTATTTGGTTTTAGCCCATCAGAAGCAAAGTCATTCAACCAAATGATGTCTTTTTCATCTAATCCCCGTCCAGCAGACTGAAAAGCAATCGTGCTGCTTGTAAATCGATCACATAAAACCCACTGGTTCAGTTTCAAAGCTGGACGAATGACCTTTTCAACATGCTGAGCGCGAATGGCCTCATAAAGAAGCAATTCACATCGCGGAACCGGAGTCGGTCCAGTTGTGCGAATAATAATCTCTCTTAATTGATCGCCCAGTTCTGTCCCCCCAGGCTCTCTGGTCACTAAAGCATCCAAGCCCTTGCTGATTAAATGCTCGTAAAGCAACCTTATTAAAGTTGACTTACCAGACCCATCAATTCCTTCAAAAACTAAAAAAGACATAAGACCATTTGCCAGTGAGCGTGGAACAATGTCACTCTCTTTCAAGAAATTACGCAATGCATTTTAATTTGAAATATTTGTTCCTCTCTTGCTTGGCAACAGAAGACAACTTTAGAATAATAATGTGTCAGTATAAAAATACACACAACTTTACTTATGCACTTTTTTGAACAACAACGAAAGGTCGAACTGTGAAAACTATCTCTTTATTTTATTCTTCTTTTTATCTTTTAACTTCGCTTATCATTGGTTTTGTTTTTCTTTCAGGATGTGCTTCCGGTCAATTTGAAAAACAAAAAAAAGAACGTGACAAACTTTCTTCACAAAGTGGATTTTATTGCGATTTTATAAACTCAGAATCCTCTGTCGCTGCTGAACTTGAACTTAATGTTCATCTTGCAAAAAAATGTGACAGTGAAAAAACTTTTTCTTTTATTAATTATAAGCACCCCAATGAACAACGTGGCTTACTTTATTGTTGTGTTTTAGCTAACCATGACGAACAAAATAAAACTCGAAAACGATCACGCACAAAAAAACCTGATATCAATCAAATACTGCAAAGCCCTCCTTCTCAATCAAGTTCAATTGATGCAAATAAATTAGATGAATCAAAAAATAATGAACAAAAAAACGATAAAAATATTGAATCGCCAAAACCTAAAACAAAACCCGTTCAGCCATCTAAAAAAAGAACTCCCAAAAAAGACTAATCTACATTATATTTGGCGCTTTTTAGGCAGAATCTTTATATGAACTGAATTGTGTTTATGGTTGATATAAAATAATTTTTGCATTGCGTTGCAGATTTGCTTCGCTCTAAAATATATTTTAACTTGATTATTGCCTGTTGTTAAAGTCAATGTTATTGAATGAGTCGACATCTTAATCATTTGGAGGAATTCAATCTGTGGTTACATTCATTGCTATCATTCATATCTTAATCGCACTATTTTTAATTTTTATGGTCCTTATTCAAGATTCAAAAGGAGCTATGGGGGGCATTTTAGGCGGAGGAGGATCTCAATCTCTTTTTGGAGCCTCTGGAGCAGCTAATGTTTTAGCAAAAGCCACTCGATATATTGCTATTGTATTTGCAGGCACCTGTCTATGGCTATCTTGGTACTCCACCCAACAAACTTCAAGTGTCATTGATGGCTATACGGCCTCTGAAACGACACAAGACCAATTGAAGAAAGACGCTGAAAAATCAAAAGATACGACCAACATAGAACAAGAAAATAAAACACAATCGAAAGAATCTGACGCTCCCACAAATCCTCAATCTGAAACTAATTAGGTTTGATGATTAATAAAAAAAATTTTATTCAAATTATTTTTTTAATTTCTTGTTTGTTCATTCTTGCAACAGTTAGCCTTATTTATATTTTTCAACACAGCCCCTTACGTTCTTCAGAATCTGAATTAGCAACCCTGATCTCCTTCTCTGGAACAGTTAAAATTAAAAACTCCGACAATTTAAAATGGATCGAAGTAAAAGAAAAAATGAATCTTTACCATCTTGACACACTTGAGACCCACAATGGTGAAGTAAAAATCAAACTTCAATCTGGACATATTATAAAAATTCATCCTTTTACACTTGTCAGCTTTGAAGAATGGAATACTCAATCGCAAAAATCCACTCTTCTCATTCCCCTTCATGGGCGCTATGAAGTCATTCAACATGGCCGAGAAAATAGCTTGTTTTTTTCAATTGGTGGACAAATCGTAACAGACGAACAACTTTCAAATAATAGCAGCGAACCTCAAAACATTCTTGAATCGAAAACTCAATTGCCTAATGAGGAACAACAAACAGATTCTTCTCTTCCGCCCACTACAGAAACCCAACTTGAACCTTCAATCTCGATAAAAACAAAAAAATCAACCTCGACAGAGAAAAATGCCGGGAAAACAAAAAAG
>CAYMLA010000231.1:0-4863 GCA_964390785.1 uncultured Bdellovibrionales bacterium
TGGCTTCGCTCAAATCTCACTGCGACGTACTTAATGTACGCCTCGTTCGATTTGAACTCGCGCGCCTCAAATTTGACTATTTTGCGGCAGCCACTAGGCCGTAGCAAAACAGCCAACAGATGACTGTTGGCTTAAACGAAACAAATTGGAATTTGTGTTTGAAATTTAGAAAGGAATGTTTTCAGAGCTGTCAAAACTGGGTTCAGGACCATAGTCTTGAGTGGGAACAGAGGCGTCCTGAGAACGATTGGTTGCGTTACTTAAAAATTGGACAGTTAATGCAACGACTTCAGTTGTGTATCGTTTTTGTCCTTGTTGGTCTTCCCAGCTTCTGGTTTGCAGACGACCTTCGACATAAACTTGTCTGCCTTTGGAAAGATATTTTCCACAATTTTCAGCCTGACGTCCCCAAACAACAACTCTGTGCCATTCTGTTTTTTCTTGGCGTTGTCCTTCTTTATCCGTCCAAGCTTCACTTGTTGCTAGATTAAATTGTGTAACTGTGGTTCCTGTATTGATTGTTTTAACTTCAGGATCATTTCCTAAGTTTCCAACAAGAATAACTTTGTTAACTCCAGCCATAAAAAAGCCTCCTTTAGCCATTGGCATTTTGAAATTGAGTCAAAATTGGTGTTTTTAATGGCCCAATAGTTTCAATTTGCCTATTTTTTGTCAACCCCTATCCTTAAATTATGTAAAATTGAATAATCAAAAAACCCAATCTAAGATAAACGGGGATTTAAAAGAGATTTTATTCGTGATTCGGAAAACATTTTCAAGGGTTTCCATAGAAAAGTGAGGTGATAACGCTTTATGCTGACTAAATGAGCATCTTAATGAGCTGCGTTGTTGAACTATCGTGACCCGCAGAAACCTTTTGTGAGCTTAACTCATTGAGAATCGTTTTTGCGAGTTGCTTTCCCAATTCAACACCCCATTGATCAAAGCTATTTATGTTCCATAAGATTCCTTGGGTAAAGATTTTATGTTCATAAAGAGCAATTAAACATCCAAGGCTGTAAGGATTAAGTTGTTCTAAAACAAAAGTATTTGTTGGACGATTTCCTTTAAAAATTTTATGGGGCAACAGCTGAGAAATTTCTTCATTGGAAAGATGAAGATTTTGAAGCTCAGTAAGGGCTTGCTCTTTTGTTTTTCCGAGCATAAGTGCTTCCGTTTGAGCAATGCAATTGGCTAATAAAATCTTATGCTGAATGCCCATTGGTGATCCAACGGGATTATGAGTTTTTTTTACAGCAATAAAATCAGCTGGAATTAGTTTTGTGCCTTGGTGAATTAATTGATAAAAGGCATGTTGTCCATTTGTTCCGGGTTCTCCAAAAAGAATAGGACCAGTTGAATAGTCCACCTCATTTCCGTTTTTACTGATGTATTTTCCATTGCTTTCCATATCGGCTTGTTGAAGATAAGCGGGGAAGCGGTGAAGATATTGATCGTAAGGTAAAATGGCATAAGATTGAGCATTCCAAAAATTATTATACCAAACACCTAAAAGCCCTAAAATCAAAGGAATGTTTTGATGCATAGGGGATGTTTTAAAATGTTCGTCCATTAAGTGTGCTCCAGCTAACATGTTTTTGAATTCTTCAAAACCGATGGCAAGAGCGATTGAAAGTCCAATGGCTGACCAGAGACTATAGCGACCTCCGACCCAGTTCCAAAATTCAAACATATTTTGAGGATCAATACCAAATTCAATTACGGCTGATGAGTTTGTTGAAAGAGCGACAAAATGTTTGGCGACATCAGTTTGTTGAGCATTTTTAGATAAGAACCATTCTTTAGCTGTATGAGCGTTTGTTAATGTTTCTTGAGTGGTAAAGGTCTTCGAGGCAATAATAAAAAGAGTTGTTTCTCGATCAAGGTTTTTGAGTGTTTCAGCAATATGGCTTCCATCAATATTTGATACAAAATAAAAATTTAACTCAGGATGAGTATAAGGTTTAAGTGCCTCAGTCACCATTACGGGGCCTAAGTCTGACCCTCCGATTCCGATGTTAACAATACTATTTATTCTTTTTCCCGTAAAGCCTTTCCATTGTCCAGATCGAATCAGACTTGTGAATCGTTTCATTTGTTCAAGGACTTTATGAACATCAGGCATAACATCTTTACCGTCAACAAAGATTGAATTTGTTGATTGATTTCTTAAAGCGATATGAAGAACGGATCGGTTTTCAGTAAAATTAATTTTTTCACCTGAAAACATTTGGTCACGCCAGTGTTCTATATTTTGTTGATGAGCTAAATCGAAAAGTAATTTTAAGGTTTTTGAAGTGATAAGGTTTTTTGAATAATCTATAAAAATAGGTCCACAGGATAAAGAAAATTCAGAGGCTCTGCTAGGATTATGATTAAATTCATCGCGTAAGTTGAGACACGAAATATCTTGTTGATGAGATTGTAAAGCTTTCCATGCTGGTGATTGAGTGAGTGACATAGAGATCCTTTCTTTAAAGAAATTCAATAGGCGTACTGGATTCTTCAATTTGTTTTATCTTTTCTTTTCCGATGAGGGAAGTAAAAAATTGATGAGCACTGTAATTTTTTAAACTATTTTTTTGTTCTTGAGGAACAAATAAATGAGTGTAATTTTCTTTTATGAGTTTATTTTTAATGGATTCAGATAAAAGAGTTCCTTTACTGGCGCATCG
Organism: uncultured Bdellovibrionales bacterium; assembly: GCA_964390785.1. Taxonomy (GTDB): domain Bacteria; phylum Bdellovibrionota; class Bdellovibrionia; order Bdellovibrionales; family CAYMLA01; genus CAYMLA01. The sequence continues at coordinate 2,676 of CAYMLA010000231.1, forward strand.
CAAAAATTTATTATTGAGTGGGAGATAAATAAAAATATCAAAAGGCAGAGGAGAGTTGGGGTCAATGGTTTGAGTGCTAACTTTGTTCATTTTTTGTTCGTTCATTGTTTCAAGCCAATCAGGATCTGACACGAAAGCTAAGGTAAATTCTTTGTCATCGGCTTGAATGTTTTGAACTAAAACATCATTTTTTTGAGCCCAGTCTTCAAAATTAAATTCTTCAATTTCAAGTTGAATTCGTCCTGTCGTTGCAAAATAATCTTTTTCTTCCTTAGCCATATTGGATACTAATTTAACAATTTTTTTTAAAAGAGTAGAATCAATCGTTTTTTCAAAATGGGGAATAACGACTAAAAAGCCATCCATAAGTTTAGATTCAAAAGGAAGAATGGAAAGTTGTTTAATAGAATTAAAAGTATTTTTTTTGGGTGAGTGAGGAGAAAACTGTTTTAAGTATTTTTTCATGTTTAATTGAAATGAAGAGTTTCTTTTTGCATTTTGAGAAGAATTCTTTTCGATTGTTTGAGGCTGTTTTTGAGAGGGAGTGGTTTGAAGAAGAATGTTTTTTCTTTGTTTATTGTCCGTTCGACTATCAATAATCAATGGAGATCGATTTAAGTTTAATTTTTTAGAATCTTTTTCTAAAATAAGCGTTTTATTTGAATTTTGCTTATCAGTTGAGGGGCTTGTTTTTTTTGTTGATGATGTTGGAGGTGGCTCTTCTGATTGGAGGAGTAATTGCAGTGAATTGAGAAGAGATGAGTTTTCTTCAGAGGAATGATTTGGATTAGAAAACGGATTAAAATTCAAATTATTTTTCTTTTCTTTAGAGCCTTCAAAAATGAGTGTTGTTTCTGTTTGAGATTTGAGTTTGTTTTTTTCAATAATAGAAAAAGGATTGTTGGATTCGAGTTCTTGTTGTTTGAGGGAATTGAGAATTCTTCGATGAATCATAGGCCCTTTAACCGGCGGATAAAGTTTATTAAGATGAGAGATTGTATTAAGGGCAATAAGTGTTTTTCTATCGGTATTTTCTCCAAATATAAAAGTTTCAATGTTAAGTTTTTGTTTAACCAATTGAAAGATTTTATCTGTTTTTGAGTTGTAATGGGAAATGCCACATAAAATATGTGTGGGCATTTCATGAACTATGTATTGAATGGCATCTCCAATTGAAGCGCTTGTTGCCACTTGCCAACCGCGGTTTTTTAAATGATCTGCTGATTCAATCAGATAGAGATCATTTTCAGCCAAAATTAAAATTTTAATTTGTTTTTCTTCAGTCATGTTGACCTCTCAAAAGATGAATTAGAAATGTTAATGAAAATTTAATAAATCTTAACACAGAATTAAGGAATTGGAAAAAAAATGGAAGAGTCCTAATGCTCTTAGCTATTTGCTGTTTTGCAGCAACCACTATTTAGCGTAAAGGAGACATTTGAGGCTCAGCCAAAAAATTTGAAGCATTTAGCTTAAGCGCATAACGAATAGCTCCATGAGAAGTTTGTGTTTTAAATTTGTTTAAAAAACCATCAATTATTGGCAGTAATGGTTTGACTTCAGGTTGATTTTGAAAAGATTGATTTAATGTTAAATCTATTTCAACTTTATATGAACCAAACTGAGGAGAAATTAAATTTTTTGATTGAACAAATTTGATCGCTCCGTCGGCTTTTAGAGTTCCATAGATGTCATCTTCAGGCATTCCAATTTGGATTTTTTCAGTGGTCAGTTGTCCTTCAATCAATTGTCCTCGAAAGTTGATTTTGGAGATGGATAGTGTTGGCAGATTTACGACAAATCCTTTCATGGGTTCAATTGGAGTGGGAGGAACTTTAATTTGAGAGAGTTCTCCTTCAAATTCAATTTCGGGTTGAGTATCTAAATTGATTCCGATTGTAGGCGAAAGTTGCAAATTCAGTTTGATGAGAGTGTTTATTCCAATTAAGCCTTCAAAGTCGAGAGGAATATTAAATATTTTACCAAAGCTTTTAGCATTTACTTTATCGACACTAAGATCAAAAGTGGATTTAACGGCTTCAGACTCAAGTTTTTCGCCTTCTTTAAAAGAAAAAGAAATTGAGCCACCATGAAAACCTTTTAAGTGGGCGGTAAATCCATATTTGAACATAAGAAGCGAAGTTAAAGATGGAGTAAGAGTAAGTTGATCACCTTTTATGGGGAGAGT
>CAYMLA010000232.1:0-4854 GCA_964390785.1 uncultured Bdellovibrionales bacterium
CACTTTATTGAGTTGCTCTGGAGTGGTGCCATTTTTTTCTGCAGCGATCTCGACTAATGAAGCTAAATCATTTGTGTTGCCTTCAGTAAAACTTTTCACAGCTGTTTGAAATTGAGAAATTGATGCACCAAGTAACACGCAGCATTCGTGAAAAAAATATAGAGTCATTTTAAGTTGTAGACTGTGAACGACATGACCTGATGTTCACGTTATGAGATGAATTGACAATTGGTTCCAAGAAATTTTTGCCGATTCTTATGTCGGGATTTTTTGTTTATAGAGAAAAATTTAGGACATAAACCTAGAGTGAATCTGAATGCATTATCTAATTTCAAGCTTGTTACTTATAATTGAGTTGTATTGTTGTTCATGGTGTTTAACTTGAAAACTTTGTTTTAATTTTTTATCAAACCAAATATTAATGTTTTGTCTGAACACGCTATTGACAATCAGTTGTTAGTTATCAGCAAGTTGAATTTAAATTTTTAAGGCTGAAAGAAATAGAAAACTGACAATGAATAATTGTAGGATGAGGACGAAACGAAGTGGAGTCCGAACGATGAGTATTATGAAGAAATTTTTTTTAATTTGTTTCGTATTAAGCTTTCAATTGAGTAGTCCATTGCTTTTCGCAGACAATTTTAATTGTGAAAATAAAGTGCAGATCGTAAATAAAGTTAAGGTGGTTCAGAGGCCATTAAAAAATAATTGTTGGATTATTGTTACAACAGATCGTCCGGTGAATTTAACTTATCGAAGTTTTTTATTTGATCAAGAAGGTTATTTATCTGTTTTTAATTCACTTGGCCCTGGGCCTGAAAGTCAACATACGGGTGCAAGAACATTTTATTTTTTTCCAAGAAAACAAGATCTAAGCTATTCTGTATCTGAAGACCAGGTTCATGTTCATATTCCTCATGGTGCAACTCTTATTAAAAATTCAATTCAAAATCTTTGGGATAATGCAATTGATGCGATTGTATATGAAGACCCCTCTGTTGATTTTTATAATAAGGGGGGATTTGAAATTAATCTTCATTATGGATTGGTTCTTGATTTTGGATTTACTTTAGGTCGGTCACCAACAAGTAATAAAGTGGGTGAAGCTCATTTTGTTGATTATTTGGGGAAGACTTGTAAAGTTAAAAATTCTGAAGTTCTTTATTGGGAGGGAAGTCAACATTATTTAAAATTTAAAACAGATGATGAAGTATATCGATTTGTTCAACATCGGTGTTCTCATCTTTCTGTTCCGTTAAATGATTGAGTGGCTTAAATGATTGAGTGGCTGCTTTTCTGCAGCCACTCTTTTTAGCAGTCGCTTCTAGAATGTTAAATCGTGATTACAATTAATTACTGTAAACAGAGAACATTGTATCGATCACTTTATTGAGTTGTTCTGGAGTGGTGCCATTTTTCTCTGCAGCAATTTCAACTAATGAAGCTAAGTCATTTGTATTTCCTTCAGTAAAGCTTTTTACGGCTGTTTGAAATTGAGAAATTGATGCACCAAGGATTTCTTGTGAGAAATTATCATAGTCAGCGTCAGTCATTGAATTTTTTGGAGCTTTTTGAAGCCGAGTCGTTAAACGAGCGACATCAAATCCTCTTTTTTCACTAAAGCCATATTCTAGTGTTAAGAAAGCAGCCGTTTTTTCAACCTGAAGTTCTTCTTTAAGAGCAGCCATTTTAAGTAAATCTTTTGAAGTGATTTCGGATTCTTGAAATAAAGTGCCAGTCCAATAATCTTCATAAAGATTGCCACCAAGATAATCTAAATCATAAAAGAAATCATCTTGGTTATAGACAATAAAGTCATACATGTTTTCGCCAGGATTATAATAAGATAAATCATAAGCGTCATAAGTTTCAGTGTCATGATCATAGACAACAATAAAGTCATTTTGCAAAGTGTTTACTTTAACAAGTTGCACATCATAACCAACATCGACATTTAATCGATAGACAAACTCATCAGCTAATTCTGAATGAGTAAAGTACACTCCACCTGTAGAACTGTTACCGGAATTTCCACCACCTCCAGAACAGCCAGTTAAGACGCTTCCAAGAGCAAGAGCACTGATGATAAGAAGTGTTTGTTTAAATGAATTCATTCGATCCCCCTTTTTTGTTTGTTTGAATTTAATTCGTTTTGAATTTTGTCTTCAGTCCAGCATACAGCAAGCTGTGTGCCAGAAGATTCAAAACAAAATTTGAGCTTGTTTTTAAGTTTTAATTTGAATTGTTTATATTCTATGAAAAGCTTATTTTAATTGAGTTTAAACGGTTTACTTCCAGCCAATTTTAAGTTCGATGCTTGTTTTTTAGTTTGTCATTTTAAATTTTTTTGGTGTACTTTTGGCTCTTGCTTCATTTTATTTTTTGAATAACAAGTGACACTTTGCCTTCTGCGCACTGCGTCTTTATCAGCAGCCACTAAATGGGGAATTGTTCGCATAACTCATGGACCTGCCGACGAATGGAGTCTTTGAGTTTTTCATCTGAAGGAGAAGAGATCACTTGAGACATCCATTTTGCAATGATTTTCATTTCAGTTTCTTTCATTCCCCGAGAAGTCAAAGCTGGTGAACCAATACGAACCCCACTGGTTACAAAAGGACTTCGTGTTTCATTGGGAACGGTGTTTTTATTAACGGTGATTTCAACTTCTCCAAGGAGATTTTCAGCATCTTTTCCGGTAATATTTTTATTGTTTAAATCAATAAGAAGAAGATGATTGTCAGTTCCTCCGGTCACTAACTCAAACCCCTCTGAGAGAAGGCATTCGCCTAATGTTTTGGCATTTAAGACCACTTGCTGCATATAGTGTTTGAATTCTGGTTTGAGCGCTTCTCCAAAACAAACAGCTTTTGCGGCAATAACGTGCTCTAAAGGTCCGCCTTGTATGCCTGGGAAAATTTTAGAATTAATCTTTTTTGCTCGTTCTTTTGAGCATAAAATTAAGCCTCCTCGGGGGCCTCGAAGAGTTTTATGAGTTGTTGTTGTAATAAAATCAGCATAGGGGACGGGAGATTCGTGAATTCCAGCAGCAACAAGTCCTGCAAAATGAGCCATGTCTACCATTAAAAGAGCGTTTATTTCATCTGCGATTTCTTTAAATTTTGAAAAATCCAATACTCGTGGATAAGCGCTGTATCCTGCAATAATCATTTTTGGTTTATGGGTGAGTGCCGTTTGTCTGATTTCGTTGTAATCGAGTCGTCCTGATTCTGGATTGAGTCGATAAGAAACCGCTTTAAAAAGAAATCCACTGAAGTTGACGGGAGAGCCATGAGTTAAGTGGCCACCATGAGAAAGATCAAGTCCCATAAAAGTGTCACCAGGCTCAAGAGCGGCTAAGTAAACACCCATATTGGCTTGGCTGCCGGAGTGGGGTTGAACATTGGCGTGTTCACAGTTGAACAATTCTTTTGCTCGGTCAATGGCTAATTGCTCGATTTCATCCACAACATGACATCCACCATAATATCTTTTTTTGGGGTAACCTTCGGCATATTTATTGGTTAAGATTGATCCTTGAGCTTGTAAAACAGAAGGAGAAACATAGTTTTCAGAGGCAATCATTTCTAAACCAAATTGCTGTCGTTTTTCTTCATTAGAAATAAGTTCAAAAACTTTTGGGTCAGTTGTTTTTAAAGAATTCATAAAGCATCCTCCACGATGTGTGTTCATTTTCGTTGGTTTCGCTCAAATCTCACTGCGACGCACTTGATGTGCGACTCGTCAATCCGATAACAAGGGAAGGCTGATTTTTTTAACTCGTTGAACATGTCGCTGGCCTTCAAAAGCGGTGTTTAAAAATACTGAAATGAGTGTCTCACATTCTTTTAAACTTAGCAATCGTGCCCCTAAGCATAATATATTTGCGTCATTATGTTGACGAGAAAGCTGACAAGATTCATTGTTCCAGCAGACAGAGGCTCTGACATTAGGGTATTTATTGGCTCTCATTGCCATTCCTTGACCCGAACCGCAAATTAAAAGTCCAATTCCTTTTCCTTGTGCAACCTTATGAGCAACGTTATCCGCAAAATCAGGGTAATCAACTCGAGAATCGTTGGGTGGGCCTAAATCAATGACATTTATATTTGGAAATTGGGATTTGATAGAAGAGATTAAAGATTGCTTTAATTCATAACCAGCATGATCTGATGCGATGTATAAGGTCGTATTCATAGATAAAAAGCTCCTTTTTTTTGGATGGCTGTTGCAAAACAGCCACTATTTACTATCAAGAGGGAGTAAATTTAGAAAAAATGAGGCTTGCATTTGTTCCACCAAATCCAAAGCTATTGTTTAAAACATGAATCATTGGATGTTGCTTTCTATTTTCAGTATTAATAAAAAGTCCCAAAGCGGAGTCATCGGGGTTTTCAAGATTGATTGTTGGGGGAACCATTTGGTTTTTTAAACTGAGAAGACTATAAACACTTTCGATGGCTCCTGATGCTCCTAAAGTGTGGCCAATCATCGACTTGGTTGAAGTTATACAAAGTTTATCAGAAAGATTGGATTCAAATACTTTTTTTATGGCCAAGCATTCAATCCCATCTCCAACGGGAGTGCTTGTCCCATGAGTGTTAATGTGTTGGATGTCAGAAGGACTCAACCCAGCATCGTTTAGAGCTAAAAGCATCGCTTGTTTTGCCCCATGACCTTCAGGTTCAGGAATTGTAATGTGATAAGCATCAGAGGACATGCCGACCCCTGTGATTTCTCCATAAATGGGGGCTCCTCTTTCGAGAGCTCGATTTAACTCTTCAAGAATTAAAATAGCCCCTCCCTCAGATAAGACAAATCCATCACGATTTTTATCAAAAGGTCGACTGGCTT
>CAYMLA010000233.1:0-4809 GCA_964390785.1 uncultured Bdellovibrionales bacterium
ACGTCGCAGTGAGATTTGAGCGAAGCCAACGAAAAAGTTGGCTGTTTTGCAACAACCACTATTTAGTGGCTGTTGCTCAATGGCATTGTCAGTTATCAGCAAATAGATTTAAGATTTTTAAGACTTAAAAGATAGAAACTGAAAACTGAAGACTGTAGGCTGCGAACAAAGCGAGTTGGAGTCTGCGTTATGGGGTGATTTTAATATGAATCGATATATTCGTGGTTTGATGGTTGTTTTTCTTTTAGTTGGTGTTTATGTTTACTTTTGGTATGGATACAAGAAAAATGCTGATTTTTCTGATGAGTATCAATATCTAGGAACGATGGGAGAAGAAGGGGTTCCTGATTTTCCTTCGACTTTTTTAGATGGGTCTCCTTTTTTGCTTTCTCATTTTAAAGAAAAAGTGATTCTTTTAAATTTTTGGGCATCGTGGTGCCCTTCTTGTAAATCTGAATTTTCAAAAATGATTGATTTGGCTGAAAAATTTAAAGGAAAGGTGTTTTTTTTAGCTGTATCTAATGATAAGAATCGATCTGATGTTGAAGAATTTATTGACTCTCTTGGTGAACGAGGAAAAAGTGACTATTTAAAAGTTCTTTGGGATCCTGAATTAAAAGTGTCTTCTTTGTATAAGGTGAACGGATTGCCCGAGACTTTTATTCTTGATAAAAATCATAAACTTGTTAAAAAAGTTGTTGGTGCGATCGAGTGGGGCGCCGAAGACGTTGTTGAATTTTTAGAAAAATTATCTATTCAGGAGTAGAGTTAAAGTGAATTTAAGGTCTGTAATAATTATTAGCTTGTTAGTTGCTTTGTTTGTTTTTATTCTTGTTGGATTGGGAAATGCTCTTTTTCCTTTGTTTGCTTCTGTGTTTTTAGCGTATGTTTTTTTTCCAGTAATTAAAAAAATTGAAGATCGAGGGATTAAACGTGTTTATGTTGTTTCTGGCGTGTTTATTTTTGTTTCTTTGTTTGTAATTGTTTTGTTTGTTTTGGGTATTCCCATATTAATTTCTGAAGCCCGAGGTTTTATTTCTGAGATTCCTAAAACGATTTTGTATTTGGCTGAGCGTGTAGAGTTTTTTTCAAAGAGCTTTGGTTTTGAAATCAAATTGGATCAATATTTTTTGCAAGATATTTTTCAATTTGACATGGGAAATGTCTCAGAAAGTCTTTTATCGACTGTGTCTGGCTCTTTAACGGGAGTTTTATCTGGAGTTTTTTCTTGGGTGATGTTTGTTTTAAATTTATTACTTATTCCGCTCTTCTTTTTTTATGTTATTTTAGATTATGAACGATTGGTAAAAGAAGTTAAGTCGCTAGTGCCTTTAAGAATTCATTCTCAAATGTCCCGATATGTTAAAATTTCAAATGAGGTCTTAAGTGTCTATTTTAGGGGTCAACTTTTGGTTGCAGGAATTTTGGCTCTTATGTATGGGTTTGGTCTTTGGATCATTGGTTTAAAGTTTGGTCTTTTTATTGGTGTGTTGACAGGCTTGATTAGTCTTATTCCGTATGCAGGTTTTTCTATTGGATTTATCACAGCTCTTTTATTTGGCTTGGCTCAATATTCGAGTTTTTTTCTGATTGCTGGAATTGTTGCCGTTTTTGTTTTTGTTCAAACAATTGAGAGCTTTTTTATAACGCCTTATTTGGTTGGAGAAAAAGTGGGGTTAAAAGCGTTTACTACAATTTTAGTTCTTATTATTGGAGGTAATTTATTGGGCTTATTGGGAATGCTTATTGCGATTCCAGTGGCAGCTATTGGCATGCATTTTTTTAAGGATTTAAAACAAGAGTATCAAAACACAGAGTTTTTTTTAAAAAAGTTTTAACGTTCTAATGAATAGTTAGCGTTAAATAGTAGGAGGTTTATATGAAGTCATTTAGAGTTTTAAAGCAAGACAATCAAATTGTTTCTTCAATTTTAGATATAGATAGACCTGTTCCAAAAGATAATGAAGTTTTAATTAAAGTGTCATTTTCTAATCTCAATTATAAGGATGCTCTTTCATCAAAGGGCCATCCTGGGATTACTCGTCAGTTTCCGCATACGACAGGCATTGATGCCGTTGGAGTGATTGAAGAAAGTGGGCATTCAGATTTTAAAAAAGGAGATTCGGTTTTAGTAACAGGATATGATTTGGGAATGAATACGGATGGTGGACATGCTGAGTATGTTTGTGTTCCTTCATCATGGTGCATTGCTTTGCCTGAGGGGTTAACGGATTTGGAAGCAGCCTATTTGGGAACAGCGGGATTAACGTCTGCTCTGTCCGTGATGGAAATTGAGAGTTATAAGGGCGACACTATTAAAGGAGAGCAAGTGCTTGTAACTGGAGCGTCGGGTCAAGTTGGGCAAATGGCCATACAATTTTTAGATCGATTGGGATGTGAGGTTTCAGCGTTGACGTCTAAAGTTGATCAAAAGGGTTTTTTAAAAAAATTAGGTGCGGCTCATTTATTGGATCGTGAGAGTTTTTCCCTTTCATCAAAGCCACTATTAAAATCTCAATGGGGAGCAATTGTTGATACTGTAGGGGGTGAAACATTAGCTGAGTTATTGAAGCAAACCAAACCTTATTCCGTGGTGACCTGTTGTGGTTTGGTTGATTCAGAAAAGTTAAATACAACAGTGTTTCCGTTTATTCTTAGGGGACTGCGTTTAATTGGTATTGATTCTGCTGAGTGTCCTTTAGAGTTAAGAAAAAAGGCATGGGAAAAAATGTCACAAGAATGGAAGCCATTAATGGTAAAAGATACTTACAAAATAGTGGGATTAAAAGATCTTCCAGATCTTTTTCAAAAGATGACTGATGGGGGAGTGGGTATTCGTATTATTGTTGACCCAAAACTTGTATAATTTAACTATTTTGCAACAGCCACTAAGGCGAGCTGCAAAATAGCTAACGAACAACAACCACTAATTGGATTTTCGTGTAGCAAGTTCTTCACGATGTCGTTGTTTTAATCGTTCTTTTCGTCTTTTTCGTCTGCGATCAATCTCTTTTTTTCTTTCTTGTTTTTTATGTCTTGCCATATTCTCCTCATTGTTTACAATACACTCATGTGTTTTGGAATATAGCAAGCATAAGAAGATGAAGTCAATTTTTTGTTAAACCAATTATGAATGTTTTGTCGGCATTAGTTACCAGTTATCAGTAAATTGAGGTTGCTGCGAAATAAGAAAAGTAAAAGTTACTCATAGAAATCTGATTTTAAAGGATTTCATTGCAAGAAGCTGAAAACTGGAGCTTGCGGACGGAACGAAGTGGAGTTCGTATTATGTTTTTTCGTTCAATTATCTGTTTTTTCACGTTTATTTTATTTTTTAGTCAAGCTCTGGCCTTAAAAATTTGGGTGGGAGAACCAAAGGCTTCTTCTCAAATCAGTCAAACGGCTCAAACCGTCGGACAATTGATTGAGACATCATTAGAAGAAATGGGATATACGGTTGTTTCTTCAAGGGCAGAAGCTGATTTTTTAATTGTGTCTCAAGTGGTTTCTTTGGGTTCAGCCTATCTTGTCATGCTTAAAAAAGTTCAAGGAACTGACGTTGTTTTTTCAACAAAAACAAAATCTCCTTCTATTGAAAAACTGGATGAGGTTGTTGCTCGGGCTGTTCGAGCGGTCATGAGTGGGCAATCTCCCAAAAAAGATTTAAGGGTTGGTGAGGTTCCAGAAGAAGAAGTGAATGTTTTAGATCGTCGAATAAAAAGTAAAAATTTTAGGATTTTTGGATTTGGTCCAACAACGGCAACTCATCTTGATACAGATAAAACGGGGTATTATATAGTTACAGGTTATGCCTGGGAAGTGATTCCAAAAGCGGCTGTGCGACTTAAACTTGAAGGGGCTTTGTTTCCAGATAAGGTGAGTGCGTTTAGTGGAAATATTGGAGCAAATTATTACTTTTCCGATGCAAGTGTGTCTCCCTATATAGGGGGTGATTTTGGTTATGGAGTTTTTTGGAGCGATTCTCTTGGAACAGCTTCTGGGTTTTCTGTGGGAGCAGGTTTGGGTTTGATCTTTTTTCGCACGTCTTCTGTTCAAATGGATTTACAAGCTCGTGTATTGACTGTTTTTGATGAAAACAATGAGGGACAGCCTAGTCTAGCGTTATTGCGCTTAGGTATTTATTACTAAAGTGGCTGCTGCAAAACAGCCAACATCTGCTGCACAAAAAAGCCTTTGAATTTTTTTTAATCGTAAACAGTGTTAACGTTCAATTGTGCAGGGTATTTTTTTCAAATCGAAAATTTCAATTGTATCTATATGCCATTTTGATACCTTTAATCCAGTTTGGGACTTGATTTTAGTGCCATGAGTTGAGCAAAAAGGGTTCAAATAAGAAATAAACATTTCTTATTTCTGGTATAACTTTTGCTTAATCGCCTTGTGTCGCTTATTGGTGGCGGTTTTAGGGTCGTCACTCAATTAATGATAAGTGCACATTGTGCTAAGAGAAGTGCAATTCTTGTTCTAATCTTTTTTTAATTAAGTGATTTTTTGTTTAAACAAAAAATCCAACAAAGGAGTTTTTATGAAATTTTTTCTAGCGTCTATTATCTTTTTAGCCTCTTTACAAGTTTCAGCTATTGTATGGCCTGAGGGTAAACCTTATCCCACTCAAGCTGCGTATGACATGACTGTGATTGATGCTGAATATGGTTTTGAATCATATGATAAGGCGTCAATTACACTTTTGAGTCTAAACGGAGTTGTTTCACATTTGAGTGTTTCAATGTATGATGCGAATGGAGAATTAGAACCTATTACTAAAGATTTAGTTGTCACTAATATTAA
>CAYMLA010000234.1:0-4784 GCA_964390785.1 uncultured Bdellovibrionales bacterium
TTGAAAGATTTGGAGACACTTAAAGACAATGAAAATTTTTTATTCACAAGACACGAATATAAAAAATAGGGTAGAGCGCACTAATCAGTTTAAAATTTCTTATTTAGAATTTATAATTGTTCTTATTGGCTTTTTAGCGTCATTTTTCACTTATATTCTTCATTTGCAATTAAAAATGCAATCCGGTTCTCCTCTTATTTGTGATGTCAATGAAATGATTAATTGTTCAAAAGTGATTGGTAGTGAACATGGGGAATTTTTTGGACTTCCTTTAGGTGTTTGGGGGATGGTTTATTGGCTTTTACTTTTAGGGCTTGTTTTTTTTCCAAAATTTTCTTCCGTTTCAGCTTTGTACATTGCTTTTTGGAAATGGGTGGTTGGAACAGTTGGATTTCTTGTTTCTCTTGCTTTGATTTTTATTTCATCATTTGTTTTAAGTGGAATTTGTGAATTTTGTTTTGTTGTTCAATTGAGTTGTATTGCCTTTTTTATTGTTTCATTTATTTCATATAAAAAAATCAGAAATGTTGAATCTAATTATTTTGCTTCAAAGATTGATTTTATAAAATTGATCTTAGTTGGTGTTTTTTCATTTGTTTTTTCATTATTTATTTTCTTTTTGGGAGAATCTTATTTTTATTACGTCAAGAGTAATGATGATCATTCGAAAATAGAAAAAATGGAAAATCCCCAACAACGTGATCAAGCTCCATTGTTGCCTCTTTTAGATGGGGATGATGTTGATTTTTCAAAAGGAACAGAAGATGCTCCTATTAAAATTATTGAATTTACAGATTTTGAATGTCCCTATTGTCAACTTTTACATGAAAGATTGGAAGAGCTAAAGTCTTATGTTGATCAAGGAAAAATTCAAATTTATTTTCGGAATTGGCCTTTAAGTTATCATCAATTTGCAACAAAACTGGCTATTGCGGCACGCTGTGCTGGTCTTCAAGGGAAGTTTTGGGAATTTGCTGATTGGTCATTTAAAACAGCTAAAAAATTTGCTCAAGACAATAAGAAAAAAGAAGAGTTTTTTTCTAATAAGGGTATTGAAACAAAAGCGAAGTCTTTGTCGTTGGATCTTACACAATTTAGATCTTGTCTAAAAGATGAGTCTATTTTAGATAAGATAAAAAAAGACAGTTCCGATGCCATTATTTTGGGTGGACAAGGGACTCCATTTATGCTTATCAATAGCGTTCCTTATGAAGGAAACTGGTTGCAGCCAGGGAAACTTGAAAAAGACATCAATGATATCTTAGAAAACTGAGAAAAAGGGCTGTCTTTTTTTGCGTTGTAAGTTCTTCAATTCACAATGAAAAATTTTTATTCAAAAAAATAATCCTCAAAATTTTTAATCTAATTTGCTTTAATGCAAATTAAGAATCTAGAAAATTTAAATTTTGATTATTTATAAAAACACAATTAATTAGGGGTCGGTTCAAAAAATAATCGCTATTGATTGTAAACATGAGTTCTTGCTTGAGGGGTTTGGTATGAAATTATTGATTTGTTTATTTTTAACTCTTTTATTCTCTTCTTTTGGATTTTCACAAACAACAATAGGTGATCAATTTGTTCGCCATACAACAGAAAATAATCTTTATACAAAATTTTTAGATTTTACAACTGGACGGGCTCAAGATTTAGATAAAGATTATTTGTCAGCTCATGTGTATACTTTGGATGAGGAAAAATTGGCGACATTTTTTTCTGAAGAAGGAATGGGCGAGAAAATTAAAATTGCTTTTGAAAAGTATATCAATTTTTTAGATCCTCATAAAATTTATTTTTTTTATGATGAAGTTGAATCTATTCTCAGTCAAGAGCAAGTGTTTTGGAATGAAATTGCACGAAATTTTATGATAGAAGATCGTTTGCCATTGTTTAAAGAATGGTTTTTAAAAGCAAGGCAACGATTGCTTCAAATCAATCAATTATTTCCATTACAAGAATGGTCATCCGATTTAAAGACTAAATTGACTTATTATGAAGATAAAAATGATAATCAAGCTTTAATGATTGATACATTAATTGATTTTTCTTCTTCTCTTAAAGATGAATTGGGATTTAATGATCAAGAAAAGCAAACTTGGCATCAAATTTTCAAACAATGGCCAAAAGATAAAGTTGAATTAAGAAAGAAAGTTAAAACTCATCTTGCATTCTCGTTTTTATCTGAACAAAAAACATTTCAATCCACTGATCGTCAAAGAGAAGATGATGTGTTTTTGATGAATTGGGTGCTTACAAATTTTCTAAGAATGACTGATGTTGAGCGATTGATTAATTTAGATAAGTACAATGAAGATCAATATCCATTTTATGTTTTAAATTTTCTTTTTAAGTCCGTCGACACTCACAGCCATTTTTTTTCTGAACAAGAGTATTCAGATTTTTTAATTAATCATTCTGGTGAAATCAGTGGCTTGGGAGTATCTATTTCTCATTCTTTGTTGGGAGTTGCTGTAATCAGTGTTTTAGAAGGAGCACCGAGTGAACATTGTTTGAAGCCTGAAGATATAATTCTTTCAACAAAAGAATGCAGTGATCAAGAGGAAGAAACTTTTAGTCAATTTTTATCAGGCTTTGATTTGCGTGATTCCCTTAAATATTTGCGTGGAATAAGTGGAACTGAAGTTGAAATTACAGTCTTTAGAAAATCAACGTCTGAAATTTTTAAGTGTAATATTGTTAGAGGAACTGTAAAAGCTTCTAATCAATTTAAGGATGAAAAAACTGTTTATCAGCGAAAGCAAAAGAGATTAGGGATTATTAAGCTCTCATCATTTCATAATCTTGTTTATGATGAGTTTACTGAAAAATTGAATAAATTAAATTGCAAAACTGAATCTTTACCAGATTGTGTCCCCATTGAGGGCTTAATTGTTGACTTAAGAAGTAATTTAGGAGGAAGTCTTCCTTTGGTTGCAAAAATAGTTAATAGGTTAGTTGAAGGCTATTCTGCAACCGTTTATGCTGTTTATTCTAAAGGAATTATGCCAGAATTTTTTGATGGAAATCAAATTTTAGATTTATCAAATGCCGTAGCCAAAAAACAAATCTTTTCATTGCCTGACATACTAAGTAGAAAGACAGGTTATTTAACTGATTTGCCAATGATTGTTTTAATTAATGAACATTCTGCAAGCGCTTCTGAAATTTTCAGTGGTTCTCTTCAGACGTTTAATCGAGTTCTTGTAATGGGAACATCTCATTCTTATGGTAAAGGTTCAGTGCAAAGAGTTAATAGTTTAGATAGAATTGAACCCAATGCAAAAGAAGGTTTTAAAGTGACCACAGGATATTTCTATCTTCCAGATGGTCATTCTAATCAATACATTGGAATTTCTTCAGATTTGGTTTTAGAAGAGAATGCGAATGAGGTTCAAACGGAACGGGATGTGCCTCTATCTCCTCCAGTTCCAAAGCCATTATCTAAAAGCGAAATTGAACCTTATGAGAATTCCAAATGGATGACCGATACGGAGAAAGTTGAAGTCATTGACGCCCTTCAAGAGCACTACAAAACTATGCAGACGCAATCAGAATCCAAACAGACAAGCTCAGATGTTGATGCCGAGGGGGATTCGCCGTCAGCAGAGTCAGAGTTAAGATCGGATCTTGAATTGAGTGCGGATTTGCAATCAGATTGGTTGGTTAAAGAAGATGGGGACGATGATTTGGTTAAGTTTAAGGCTTTAGAGCTGCTTGGTCGTTTTATTGAATTAGCCGATGAAAAGAACTTAGGATATAAGAACAAGAAAGAGAGAAAGAAAAGAGAGAAAGAAAAAGAAAAAGAGGATAAAGTTCAGATTGAAGCGCAGCAAGAGCAGGAGAAAACTCAAGCGCAAATGGAATCTGAAGAGCAGGCAAAAACTCAAGTGCAAGCATTAGAACAGATTATTGATAAAGAAAAGAAGGATTGGGATTATGATGATTACAATGATTTTGTAGATAGAATCATCACTGCAGATCTTTTAAATTTTAAAATTAGAAAAGATCATGTTACTTCTGTTGAGGTGGATTTAGTTAAACAAATTCTTAAGGATGTTAATAGGGAATGTGGCATTCAAGATAAAGTGAATGATAAATTGAAGCAATTTCCAAGTTCTCGTTCAACGATTCATCCTGTTTATTTTAAATCTTTGATCGCATTAATTAAGCGTCGAGTGGGTTTGGTTGAATGGAATGAGGGAGTTAAAGTGAATACCTATTACTCATGGGTCGCAAGCAACGTTCAATCTGATATTGTTTCTGAAATGTATTGTGCGCTTTATTACTTTAATTTGCCGATGACAAGAGTTGAACTTGATCCGAATCCAAATTCAAATTCTTTATTCAACAAAGATTTTGTTGCTAATATAATTAAAATGTCTCGATACAAATGGCCTTCAAAACAAATCATTGGTGTTGATGAGGTTTCTGGAGATATTCATTATAGGGATGTAAAAAGCGGTGCTGAGATTTTAAATAGGGCATTATAAAGTTTTTAGTTATCGGTTATCGTTAGTAAATAATATTAGACATCAAATTATTTGAGTCTGTTTAAGGGCTTTTAATCCAATTTGATTAACAATCAACCTTTGACCTAAAAATATTTCAGCAATTAAAACAACCTAACTTGAGCTTCTCAAAAATCCATTTGCCGATTTATGTAAGAGTTCATTTTTCGTTGACCAAGAACTTTTATCGCTGCTCGACTATTACAATTGCGACAAGCCAGACGAATATTACGAGGATTGTTATCTCCACCCATTGAAACTGGAATAATGTGATCA
>CAYMLA010000235.1:0-4778 GCA_964390785.1 uncultured Bdellovibrionales bacterium
ATTTGAGCGAAGCCAACGAAAAAGTTGGCTGTTTTGCAGCAGCCACTAAATAAGAAGAGGAGAACGACATGTCTGATCATAATAAGAAGAAATTGATTGAAAAATTAACCACCATTGATCGACGGATTATTTATGTTTTTTTGTTATTAGCCATTGCTCTTCCTTTTTTCTTAACTCCGGTTATTTCTATCAAACCAACCGTATGGGTTCAAAGTGCTTACGATTTAATTGATGAAGCCGCCGAAAAAAAGTCTGCTGTTTTAATTGGCTTTGATTACGATCCGGCAACATTGGCTGAATTACAACCCATGGCAGAAGCTATTTTAAGACATTGTTTTGATAAAGGAGTTAAGGTTGTTGGGATTAACTTTATACCTAATGGAACGTCTTTGGCTGCCTCCACATTGGATGCCGTGGCTGAAGAGTATGGAAAAGTTTATGGAGAAGACTATGTCTTTTTAGGATTTTCCACTCCCTACAATATTGTATTGATTAATATTGGAGAAGACATCAAAAAAGCTTATTCAAAAGATTTTAGAGGAAATAGCGTTCATGATCTTCCGATGATGAAAAACATTCAAAATTATGATGATTTTCATTTGGTTATTGATATTTCTGGAACGGCTCTTCCAAGGGGTTACTTAATCTATGGTCAAAGTAAATTCAATTTTAATTATGTTGCCGGTGTGACTGCTGTGTCAGCGACAGAGTATTTTCCCTATCTTCAGTCGGGTCAAATGAAAGGGTTATTGGCCGGAATGAAGGCTGCGGCTGAATATGAGTTTCTCATTGGCAAAATTAGTGATGGCATGAGAGGAATGGCTCCGCAAATGTGGGGTCACCTTGTGATTATTTTCTTTATCATTATTGGTAATATTTTATATTTTGTTAAACGACGAATGGGAATGGAATCTTAACTGAAGAGGGGTAAAAAATGAGTACAGATCCTTGGATTTGGATTGCCGCAATTTGCACAATAGCAATATTTAGTTATTTATGGAGAGAAAATCCACTTTATAGGCTTTTTGAACACATCTTTGTTGGCGTTTCAGTTGGTTATAGTTTGAATATTCTTTGGTTTAACCTTTTGCAGCCGAAGCTTGAACCTTTAGTGACAGAAGGTCGTTATTCATTGCTTATTCCGGTGTTTTTAGGCCTTTTGATGCTGTTTCGTTTTTCTCAAAAGCATGCGTGGATTAGTTTTTGGCCACTGGCTTTTTTGATCGGATTTGCGGGTTATTCTATTCCTGCCAATATGGACACATTTATTCTTAAACAAATGGCCGCAACAGTGAGTGTGCCGATGGATACAATGCCACACATTATTAATGGCCTGATTATCTTTTTGGGAACATTGGCGTGCTTGGTTTATTTTTATTTTTCAATTCCTCATAAAGGAGTTGTTGGTAAATTGGCAACCACGGGTTCTATGCTTCTTATGGTTAGTTTTGGTGCAAGTTTTGGTTTTACAGTCATGGCCCGTATTTCTCTTTTGATTGGACGAGTCTTGTTTTTATTAAGAGATTGGTTGGGCATTGTTGCTTAGTGGCTGAAAAATCATCACCTCTTTACACGATGGAAGTTTTTCCTTTTAAGGATCATCTTGTAAAGGGGGTCTTGTCTCTTATTCTGATTTTTGTTTTTTCATGGTTAGTGGGGTACTCTCTTCAATCTCCTCTTTTTGGTTTGATTACAACGATTCTTATTTTAATTCCGAGTACAAATTTTTTCTTCCCCATTCAATTTCATTTTTTTGAGGATCATCTCGTTCGAATTCAATTGATGCAAAATAAGAAAATACCGTATGATTCAATTAGAAACATGAAGGTTTCATCAAAACACCTTTTTTTTGACTATGGACGCCGAAAAGGACAAGATTTAATTGCTTTTGCTAATGAGGATGAATACAAAACAGTCTATGGCATTCTTAATTCGAGTGGTTGTATTCTTAAAGATTAATCTGACACGTTTGATTTGAATTTATGCGTTTCAAAATGGACTATTTTGTAGCAAGCACAAAGGGTTAATTGCAAAACAATAAGGCAAAAAATGAAAAAGAATGAACAAAAAGATAAATCGAAGCTGGATCAAGAAAAATTAGAGATTCTTGATCAACTGGCTGATTTTGTTGTTAAGCGCAAGCTTGATATTATTGCTGTTTTTATGATAGAAAGCACTCGGCCTCTTCATTATCTTGGGGCTCAAGCGGTTATTTTTTTTGAACCCTTTTTAAATATTATATTCGATAATAAGAAAATTTTACTTTTTAGAGAGGCCATGGAAGAAAGTCAATATGTCGATTATCTTTTAGATCGAATTGAATATCCTCCTCAACCAAATAAAACAGATGAATCTCAAAATCAGAACGCTAATGATAAGAAATAGGTGATTTATAATGCTTAAATTTTTTAATCCTTTTTATCAATTAAGACGTCTTTATGATTGGGTCATGACTTGGTCTGAGCATCGTCATTCTGTGAAAGCTTTAGCTGTTTTTGGGGCCAGTGAAGCTGTTTTTTTTCCCATTCCGGCCGATGTGCTTTTGATTGCAATGGGAGCTGCTCGTCCTAAAAAATCACTTTGGTATGCAACGGTGTTAACTTTTTGGTCTGTAACAGGAGGACTTTTAGGTTATGCCATTGGCTGGGGTTTTTGGGTGGCAACGCAAGACTTTTTTTTCGCCTATGTCTTTTCAGAAGAATTATTTCAGTATGTGGTCACTCTTTTTCAAGATAATGCTTTTTGGGCTATTTTTACTGCTGGTTTTACTCCAATTCCCTATAAGGTATTTACTATTGCTGCAGGAGTAGGCAATTTGTTGATTCCAACTTTTATTCTTGCTTCTTTTTTAAGTCGAGGATTGCGTTTTTTTGCTATAGGGCTTCTTTTATATTACTTTGGAGAAAGCATCCGTGTTTTTATTGAACGTTATTTTAATTGGCTTGCAATTGTTTTTACTGTTTTAGTGATTTCTGGATTTTATTTTTTAAAGTATTGTATTTAGTGGCTGTTGCAAAATGTCTACAGCCTCGATACTTTGGAGTATGCTTTATGTTTAATATTACCTCTAAAGAAGCCTTGGTTGAATTGTGGCCTGTTCCTTGGGAAGTTACGGCTTCTTATGGAAGGGGAACCTCTCTTGCTCCGCAAATCATTCAGGCGGCTTTTAGTCAGTTGGATTATTTTGATCCATTGATTAAACAAAGTTTAGAGAATAAAATCTTTCTTTGGCCTCAAGATAATTCTTGGCTTAAACTTAATGACAGTCTTGTTGAGCTTTCTCGCTCTATTCACCGACAAGAAAATTCATCAGATTATTCAAGTCAATCAAAACAAATTATTGATCAAATTAATTCATCCTGTGAGAAACTTTGCTTTGAAACTAAAAAGTCAATTCAAGAGATTCTTTTTCGAAAAAAAATTGCTGGTCTTATTGGTGGAGATCATTCTTGTGCGCAGTTTTCAATTGAGGCTCATCTTGAGCAATTTCCTTCTTTAGGCATTCTTCATATTGATGCACATGCTGACCTTCGTTATCAGTATCAAGGGTTTAAGTTTTCTCATGCTTCGTTTTTGCGAAATATTGCTGATCATTCTCCTCAAACTCCAATTGTTCAAGTTGGCATTCGAGATCTTTGTCAGGACGAATTTGATTATCTTTCGAAGCAAAAAAATATTCATTGTTTTTTTGATGCTCATTTAGCTCGGCAACAGTTCGAACAGCAATCTTGGAAAACGATTTGTGAAAAGATCATTTCTTGTTTGCCCGATCAGGTTTATATTACGTTTGATATTGATGGATTGACCCCGAGTTTGTGTCCTCATACTGGCACTCCTGTTCCAGGGGGTTTGACTTTTCATCAGACGTCTTACTTGCTTTATCTTATTGCAAAAAATCGCACTCTTGTTGGTTTTGATCTTTGTGAAGTGAGTTCTGGAACGGATTTAGAATCAGAATGGGATGCCAATGTGGGAGCACGAATTCTTTACATGCTTTGTCAGTATACTTATTTTTCACAAAATAAAAATCACTAAAAACCCCTGTCTGATTGACAATTTTTTTATTTGGGATCATCATAGAGGTTATGACATCGATAATGTTCAGTATTCAATCAGTTTGTAAATCTTGGCTTTTTGTTGTGTTATTGTTTTTTTTTATTCCACAAAATATTTTAGCTGATGAAAAATGCATTGATAAATCAGTTATTGATCAAATTGTTGGTGCCGTTGATCTTTCTAGCGTTTTGGAAGAAGTGACTCAAAGAATAAAAAATGAAATATTTAAGTCAGAACCTTTGATTGAATTACCAGAGGAAACTCGTTGTTCAAATGATCGTTCGTCTGAGTTTTATTTATTCCATTGGATCAATGATATTTTAAAAAAAAACAGACAACAAACTTTCCCTCCGGTTACTTTAAATACCAATGTAGAATTTATTCCTAAAGTTGCTGTCGAAATCTCAAATGAGGATATAATCATTAACGCCAATGAAAATAAAATCAGTGAAGATTTGTCAAAACTTATTTTAACTGAATGTGGAGTTCAATCTATTATAATTGAAGACATTGAAGTTTATTTAAAAAAGCAATTATTTGAAAAGTTTGAAAAATCAATCACAGATTTCGTTAATGAATTTTCAAAAAAACACGGAATAAAAGTAAATCTTAATTTTAATTTATCTCAGTAACAGAGTATTTAACTTGAAAATCTTATTTTTTTAAGAAGATTTTTGTTAAATTTAATGTTAATTTTCGTCTGAATAGCTTATCAGTTATCA
>CAYMLA010000236.1:0-1429 GCA_964390785.1 uncultured Bdellovibrionales bacterium
TAGCCACTAGGTGGTAGCATAACAGCCAACTTTTTCGTTGGCTTCGTTCGAAGTGAATGAATTACCCATGAGGAAATAAGTTAATGTGGATTGATATTCATACTCATTTAAATATGTTAAAACTGAGTCCCGAAAAAGCATTGGATGAAGCTAAAAAGTTTGGGGTTGAAAAAGTTATTACAATTGCGACTGAGCCAAATGATATTGAATGGGTTGTAAAATCCGCCCAGAGTTTTCCAGACCAAGTTTGTTGTGCTGTTGGAATTCATCCCCATGAAGCTCGCCTTTATAATGAAAAGGTAGAAGATTTAATTTTGACCTATCTCCATGAGCCCTTTTGTGTTGCTTTAGGTGAGATTGGTTTGGATTTTTATTATGATCATTCTCCCAGAAATTGCCAAAAAGAGGTTTTTGATAGACAAATGATTTTGGCAAAAAATGCAAAAAATCCTGTTCAAATTCATTCTCGTGATGCAGAAGTTGAAACTTTGGACGTTTTGGAACGTTATAAGGGGGATGTGTTGGGCGTGGTGCATTGTTTTACGGGAAGCTTGGATTTTGCAAGAAAGAGTTTAGATTTTGGGTATGATATATCGTTTAGTGGAATTGTGACTTTTAAAAATGCACATGATTTAAGAAAGGTTTTATCTTATGTGCCTCTTGATCGATTGCACATAGAGACTGATGCTCCCTTTCTAACCCCAATGCCTCATCGAGGGCAAAGCAATCAACCCGCTTATTTATTTCATACTGGACTGTTTGTTGCTGAGTATCTAAAGTTGAGTCCAGACGTATTGCAGCAAAGGTTGTTAAAAAACGCACAGTCTTTATTTTTTGGTGCTGGAGCCGATTAAAAAATCTTGTCTTAGGGCTTAGCAAAAAAACTTGCATTTAGTTCTTAATGAGTTAGAGTTTCTAGATAGAAGATTTGTTTTGTATCTGTTTTATAACAGCTACCATTAAAAAAATCCAGTCATCTTGGCTTTACTCAGGAGAATAAGTTTATTCATTTTGAGGAAATGTTTTTTGCTTTGAGGACTGCTTTCAAGGAGGTTTTTGTGTCACGTTTAAGAGTTGGTATTAATGGTTTTGGGCGCATTGGGCGAATTTTGTTTCGTGCTGGTTTTGATGAAGTTGATATTGTTGGAATCAATTCACTGGGTGATACAGCATCGAATGCTCATTTTTTAAAGTATGATAGCACACATGGTATTTTTAAAGCAGATGTTGGGCATGATGAAAAGAATTTCATTATAAATGGAAAAAAGATTCCTTTTACTTCAATAAAGAATCCAGCAGATGTTCCTTGGAAAGATTGGGAAGTCGATATGGTTTTAGAATGCACAGGCATTTTCAAAAATAAAGAAGACTTTCAGCAGCACATTAAAGGTGGAGCAAAAAAAGTTCTTGTTTCAGCGCCTGCTCCAGG
>CAYMLA010000236.1:1439-4776 GCA_964390785.1 uncultured Bdellovibrionales bacterium
ACAACAGTCTATGGGATTAATCATGAAGATTATGATCCTAAAAAACATGATGTTGTTAGTAACGCTTCTTGCACCACCAATTGTTTGGCTCCAGTTGCAAAAGTTCTTCATGAACAGTTTGGAATTGAACATGGGTTTATGACGACAATTCATGCTTATACAAATGACCAAAGAGTTTTAGATATGGAGCATAAAGATCTCAGACGTGCTCGAGCTGCTGCCGTATCTATGATACCAACAACAACAGGAGCGGCAAAGGCTGTAGGAATAGTTTTGCCCGATTTGAAGGGTAAAATTGATGGAATGGCAGTCAGGGTTCCAACTCCAAATGTCAGTATGGTTGATTTTGTAGCAAAAGTTTCAAAATCTGTTTCTGTTAAAGATATCAATAATGCCTTGATTGAAGCAGCTAATGGTCCTTTAAAGGGTGTTTTAGCTTGTGAAACACAACCTTTGGTAAGCATTGATTTTAATGGCAACACTTATAGCTCTATTGTTGATATTCCAAGCACAATGGTTATTGCAGACAAAATGATTAAGGTCATTTCTTGGTATGATAATGAAATGGGCTATTCTTGTCGAATGATTGACATTGCTAAATATATGCAAAATCAAGGAGCATAAAATGTTAACAGGACTTCAGGGAATTAAAACATTAAAAGATTTTGATTTAAAAGATAAAGTTGTTTTTTTAAGATTAGATTT
Organism: uncultured Bdellovibrionales bacterium; assembly: GCA_964390785.1. Classification (GTDB taxonomy): domain Bacteria; phylum Bdellovibrionota; class Bdellovibrionia; order Bdellovibrionales; family CAYMLA01; genus CAYMLA01. Next base: position 2,145 of record CAYMLA010000236.1, read on the forward strand.
AAATGTTCCCCTGAAGGATTCTCAGGTGAGTGATGACACGCGAATTAATGCTTGTTTACCAACAATTAATTACTGTCGAGAACAAGGGGCTAAACTCGTTTTAGCCTCTCACTTGGGACGTCCTAAGGATGGAGGAGCTGAGGATCGACAGAAATATTCACTTGAGCCTGTTGCGAAAAAAATGGGTGAAATTCTTCAATGTGAAGTTTTACTTGTTGAAGATCCGGGATCAGATGCTCCTAAAGCTTTACTTTCTGGTTTAAAACGAAATCAAATTTTGTTGTTGGAAAATTTGCGTTTTGATCCAAGAGAGAAAAAAAATGATTCGTCATTTTCTGCAGTGTTAGCCAGTTATTCAGATGTTTATATTAACGACGCATTTGGTTCAAGTCATCGTGCTCATTCAAGTACGGCAGGTCTTCCTGAGTTAATGAAAGAAAAAGGAATTGGTTTTTTGATTGAAAAAGAAGTGAGTATGTTGAGCCAATTGCTTTCTTCTCCGGAAAGTCCTTATACTGCAGTATTGGGTGGAGTAAAAGTTTCTGATAAGATTGACGTAATAGAGAATCTGATTGATCGAGTTGATTCTTTTATTATTGGTGGAGCAATGTCTTATACTTTTTTAAAAGCACAAGGGATTGCTGTTGGATCGTCTTTGGTTGAAACTGATAAGCTGTCTTTTGCGCGTGAGATGATGAAACGGCTGGAAGCAAGAGATAAGACTATCCTTTTACCTGTTGATCATATTGTAACAAACAATCTTAACAAGGGTGAAGTCCATATAACGGATGATGAAAAAATTGAAGAGGGTTGGATGGGTGTTGATATTGGGCCTAAAACAATCTCTCGTTTTCAAGAAGCGTTAAAATTATCTCGTACAGTGTTTTGGAATGGACCAATGGGTATTTTTGAAAATCCTGAATTTTCCAAAGGAACATTTGCTATTGCTGAGTCCATCGCTCCTCTTCACAACGAAGGTGGTTTGACAATTATTGGAGGAGGCGATTCTGCAGCAGCAGCAAGCGCTTCAGGTTTGGCTTCAAAAATGAGTCATATTTCTACTGGTGGTGGAGCGAGTCTTGAATTTTTGCAAGGGAAGAATCTTCCTGGAATTGAATCTGTTCGAAGGAGACGTTGATATGAGAACTTTTTATTGTGCAGCCAATTGGAAATTAAATAAATCACCCAATGAAACAAATTCTTTTGTAAATGATTTTTTACCTTATGTTGAAAAATATGATAAGCCAAAGTTAAAAACAATCATTTTTCCTCCTGCCGTTAATTGGGTGGCTTTTTCTGAAGCCTCGAAGGGAAGCTCTCTTTTTTGGGGACCACAGAATTGTTATTTTGAAACTTCGGGTGCTTTTACAGGTGAAAATTCAGCTCAAATTGCAAAAGAATTAGGTGCTCAATTTTTATTAATTGGCCATAGTGAAAGACGGCATGTTTTTGGAGAAAAAAATGAAGATCTTGCCCATAAAGTGGCTTTGTCTTGTCAATTGAATTTAATTCCCATGCTTTGTGTTGGGGAACAACTTCAAGAGCGTGATGCTGGTCAGACAATTCATGTGATTCATGAGCAATTAGTCAAAGGCTTGGCGGAGTTGGATCAATCAAAAGAGTTTGCTATTGCTTATGAACCTGTTTGGGCTATCGGAACGGGAAAAGTAGCAAGCACTGAACAAGTGGCAGAAGTGCATAGCGAAATTAGAAAGGGACTGTCTTCTATTTTGAATAATGAAGTTGCAGAAAAGACTTCGATTCTTTATGGGGGAAGCGTAAAGCCTGATAATGCTGCAGAATTAGCTTCTTTAAAAGATGTTGATGGTTTTTTAGTTGGAGGAGCGTCTTTGAAGGTTGATAGTTTTGCTGAACTTTTGAAAATAGCTTCAGCCAATTGTCATTGATTGGAAAGAGATTTTTTTTTACTCTTTTTTAAGACCCAAGCTTTAAAAGCCGCGTTAAGATCGGAAATCTCGCAGTAAGTTTTAATGTAATCATCCATTTTTTTGCCGACACTTAATCGAATTAAATTCTCTAGATCGCATTGCTTCTCTAGCATTTCAGCAAGAGCTTGAGAAGCTTTATAGTTATAGGAGATTCGTTTTGGATCTCCTTTGAAGGGTTGTCCAATGGATCTTATGTCTTCTGGAAAAGGGTGTTGGGCTAACCAATGGTAGTCTACTTTTTTGTTTTGTGAAAAATGATTTGCAAGTCCCTCTTCAAACCAATCAGGAAGAGCGTGTTTGTATTTTTGCGCAACAATGACGTGCACTAATTCATGTCCAAAACTAATATCAAAAATTTCATTTGTCACTTGAGGTCCGAGAAGAATTGTTTGTGTTGATTTGCTTTTTACGGTGATCGCTCTTGGGCGTGGTCCGAGTCCATGGGCATTTTCAAAATCTGAGTTTGAATGGTACCAATTGACTTTGATTTTTCTCACTGTCCATTCGAGTTTGCGTTGAATTTGGTTTGTTACTTTTTCAACTCGTGTGCGTTTAAGCCATGGGGGAGCATTTTCCATAATAACAGCATTGGTTTCAATAAGTTGAGTTGATGATTTTGTATTTTGTAAAGCTTGAGCCTGGCTGTTTGTGCAAAATAGAAATGAAAGCAAAAGAGACATAAA
>CAYMLA010000237.1:0-4769 GCA_964390785.1 uncultured Bdellovibrionales bacterium
ACTTTTCAACTTGCAGTTGAAAAAATAAACTCCAACTTTACTTTACAACAGAGCTTCACTTCCACCGCTGGAAGTAATTTTTACCAATGATACTGGCTGCTTATGTAATTATAGAAAAGGATAGAATTTATAATGTGACGCAGAAAGTTTGAATTAAAAATGGCGCAGCCGGGAGGACTTGAACCCCCAACCCTCTGGTCCGAAGCCAGATGCTCTATCCAGTTGAGCTACAGCTGCTTATTAAAGTCTTTAGACAATTTTTTATTAACAAAATAATGAGTGGCTGTTTTTCAGCAGCCACTCATTAGATAGTCGAAATTTTAAAAACATTCAAGAATTGCTTTAGTTTGCAAGGCGTTATTAAAGGATATTAATAATTAATTGGTTTTCTCCCATTCAGTGGTTGTAAGGGGCGTGACACTTCTGGATAGATGGATCTAAATTGGTTAATTTGATCTTTTTTCATTTCAACAGGGGTGTTAAAGACGACCCAGTGAACACCTTCAAAACAGGGGGGTGTTGTAAGAGATCCCTCGTAATAATAATAAGTTTTAATTTTAGGAAGAAGGGTATTGGGATCAACAATGATATCATCAAAAATCATTTCTTTGTTTTTTTCAGCAGGAATGTTGGAAAAAATTTTGTTCATGAAAGGATGATCTGCTCCAGATGTAAACATAATAGAAACAGCAGCGAGTTTGCCCTCTTGATTGGCATGAAGAAGCTGCACTTCTAAAGGAAGAATTTTTGAAGAAAACGTGTGTTCACTTGGAGTCCGAAAATGCATTTGAAGAAGCATATATTGAGTTCCATGAATAAGAGCTGTGTTATTTCCTTCAAAGTTGATTTGAAGGGTTGATCCATTGTCAATTATTTTTAGTTTTGTTGGTTCATAATTAAAACTAATTTGACCTGCTTGAGTTGGCTTTTTCCAAATAAGATCAATGGGAGATTGTTTTTGTCCCTCTTTGCAGGTGAGATACTGAGAATCTAGATCTCCCCAAAATTCTGGACCATTTACTCCATGATAAGACCAACTCGCTAAAGTGGGTTTTTGTTCTTCAGGTTCAGGAGCTTCTGTAGGAGCTTCTGTAGGGGCTTCTGTTGTTTGATCGGATTGCGTTTCTTCATTCGGTGTTTCAGGAGATTTATCTGTTGAGGAGCAAGATAAAAGAGTGAAAATACAAAAAATAGCCAAAAAGCAAAGATTAACTTTAATTGTTAAATTTTTCATATGAAGCCCTTTCGTTGTTGAAAAAAAAATTTAAGTGATTGAGTTAATTATAGAGAGAAATGAGAGAAATTGGAAAAAAGAAGTGTGACTCAGCGCAGAAAATGCTTTGTTTTTTTATGGGTGAGAATCCTAACTTGAAACAACGAAGTGAATCTGCGTTATAGAATTAAACTTGATAATTTTGTTTTTTTAAGTTCATTTTTTGTTAAACTCAAAATGAATGTTTTGTCTGACAAGTTTTGAGTTACCGATTGTCGGATGCGAACTGTTGGTTGAAGTTGGAGGTATTGATGTTTTATTTTTTTAAAAATTATTTTTTTATGCTGTTTGTTTTTTTTTCAATAAACGTGTGGGCAAGCTCCGAGGTTTCTGTTGAACTAAAATTGATCAATGGAGAATTTACAATCGAGGTTGAGGGTGAAGATGTTGATTATGATTTTGAAAAATTAGAATTATTTAGAGATTTTCTTCAGAGAAAAATTGATGAAAGTCCTTTTCTGTTACGAGGTCAGTTTAGAATTTCTTTAAAAGATGAGCGAGCTGAGAGCTTTTTATTAGACCTTAGTCAATCCAGTTTTGATGAAAGTTTAACTTCAGAAGAGACCATAAATGATTTTATTGAGGAATTAAAATTATCTTCGATAGATACAATCGTGAATGATTCATTTGCTTCTCGTGGTAAAAATAGAGTTGTTATTGGCAGTAAGGTGATTGTGACTGAAGATGAATACATTGATGAACTTGTTGTTATTGGTGGAACAGGGGAGATCGGAGGCCGTGTTCAATCTCTTGTCTCTATTGGAAGTACAATTGATATTTTTGCTTCGGCATCAATAAAGAAACAGTTGATTAGTATTGGAAGTCAAGTCAACATTGATCCTTATGCTCATTTGGAAGCTGAAGAAGTGAATTTATTTCTTCCCGGTTTTGAATCTTTTCGTTCATTTTTAAGTTTGTTTTCGGGGTCAAATTTTTTGAAATGGCCATGGGCAAGTTTGTGGACAATTCTTACATTGCTTTTTTTCTTTCTTTTTGGATGGTTGCTTATTTATATTGCTCCAGCTTTTTGTACTCATACGGTTGAGTCCATGAATCTGAATAAAGCTAAAAGTTTTTTATTTGGAATTCTAGGTTATTTTTCTTTTTTTCCAATTTTATTAGGTCTTATCATCTCTATTTTAGGAATTGCTTTGATTCCTCTTTATGTTATTTTATTTTCACTTATCGTATTTATTGGATATTTGTTTGGAGCTTTGTTTGTGGGGTACATTCTTCCAATAAAGTTTAAACAATCCATTTTGATGTGTTTATTGCTCGGCTTGATTTTGTTTGAGCTATTAAAGCTTATTCCATTTGGAATGGGATTTTTTGTTATTTTTATTTTTTCGACAATGGGTTTTGGGGCTGTCTCTGTTGGTTTGTTGAAAGCATTAAAACGTTAAGCTGAGGGGCTTTGTTTTTGAAAAAATTGAGTTTGTTTTTTTTTGATCTTCATTCTCAATTTAAATTGTTGCCTATAAATAATCGTTATAATTTATTTTTTATTACGACGAGTTTTTTTTTCGTTTTGGCCAGTTATCCTCTTATGCGTTCTTCATTTGAGGTTATATTTCTTGATCATTTTGGAGCAAAAAATTCTCCTCTTGTTTGGTTTTTATCAATTATTGTATTGGTTTTTTCAATTTTTGTTTATAATCAATTCCAAAAATCAGCAGGTGTTAAAGTTCTTTTTATTGCGACAGGATTGTGTTCAATTTTATTATTTTTAATACTGTTGGTTTTATTTCATTTTTCAAGTCGTTATTTTATTTTTCCTCTTTATATTTTAAAAGAAGTTTATATTGTATTAATGGTTCACATGGCGATCGGTTTTCTTAATTCAATTTTAGATGTTAAAAAAGCGAAATTGTTTTATGGACCAATTGGAGGGATAGGTAGTTTGGGTGGACTATTGGGGGGATGGCTCACTCAAAAAATGGCGTTAGTGCTTCACCCTGAATACATTGCTGTGTCAGGGGTTGTTTTAATTTTATTTTCGGTTTTAATTTTTTTTCTTATTAAAAAAGAAAAAGGGACTACTTTATATTCTTTGCATGAAAGTGATAAAACACCATTTTCAGCTATTTATTCTGTTCGTCATTATGTTTTTTTAATTGGTGCAATTGTTGTTCTATCACAGTTTTGTATTAATCTTATTCAATTTGAGTTTAATCTTTTTTTAGAAAATTTGATTCCGACATCCTCTTTGAGGGTCGAATTTCTTGGCCAAGTGTTTTTTTATATCGGTCTCATTGGACTGTTAAGTCAATTTTTGATTGTTCCCTTTGGATTTTGGTTGATAAAGAATAAATACATTCATTCTTTTTTTCCAGTTTTATATTTTTTTCTTAATTTAATTGTTGTATTTTTTGGAATGGGTTTAATTTTTCCAATTGCTGTGTTGTTTGTTTTGTATAAAGGAATTGATTATTCTGTTTTTTCTTCAGCAAAAGAAATTTTGTATTTTCCTTTAGATCAAGCTCAACGTTTTGGTGCTAAATATGTTGTTGATATGTTTCTTTATCGTTTTGCAAAAGGCTTTATTTCGTTGTTTTTGATTTTTTTTCAAAATATTTTTTTTATAAATGTTCTATTGTTTTTATTTTTTATTCTTTGGTTTGCTTTGTTATTTCCATTGTTTCATTTTCAGAAAAAAATTCTCATAAAAAAATAAAGGTTTTGGTGCATTGTTAACAGTTATTGGAGAAAAGCATGGATGGCTTTTACAACTTCGGTTGGATTTTCTTTATGAGGGCTATGATGAGCGTGGGGAATAATTGATACAGTCGTTGATCCAGTTGTGTGTTTTTTAATCAGTTTAACTTGTTCTAGACTTCCAAACTCGTCATTTTCTCCTTGCAGAATCAATTGAGGACGTTTAATTTTAATTAACTCAGAAACAATAGACCAATCTCTAAATGAAGACGATGTCCATGTGTTAAACCAAGAATAATAAACCCAGTCGGCCTTTGATTGGTGATAGTGAAAAAGCTTTGGTTTAAGTTTATCTTCGTAGATGGGTTTAGTTTTAATTATTCCATTAATTGTAATGTCTTCAACCATAACATGTGCGCCAATACAAATTATTCGGTCGATTTGTTCAGCGAATTGACTGGCATAAAGTAAAGCAATGGTTCCTCCATCACTATGACCAAGAAGAATGGGTTTTTTTATATTTAAGTGAGAGAGCAGTTTGAAAAGTGGATCGACTTCTTGGTGGAGATAATTTTGATTTCTCTCACCTTCAATAGGATCGGATTGTCCATAACCTAATCGATCGTAGATGAGTGTGTTAAATTGATTATTTTGATTAATTAAAGAAGGAAAATTTTTCCAGGCTTTAGTGCAGCCAAAAGAGTCATGTAAAAAAACAATCCAAGGAGCATTAATATGAGAAAAATAGGATAAATAATGTATAGACTTTGTTTGATAGACAAATACCATCGAGTAGAATTACCCCCTGCCTTTATAATTAGCAAAGGGTAAAACCCTCACA
>CAYMLA010000238.1:0-4758 GCA_964390785.1 uncultured Bdellovibrionales bacterium
ATAATATCAGATAGATCCTTCAATAGGCGTCATGTTTTTATGAAACTTGCGCTAGGCTATGTGTCGTTTACTTGGAAAAGTCAACATAGATCATCAAATGATTGTGTCTAGCAAAAAGATCTTTGTTGAAGACTCAGGGCTGGTGATAAACTAGCCAAGTCAGACAAATAATTGATGTTTTATTAATGAACGGCTTCGTCGTTAATGGATTGGTCCGTGCTGTTTTCAAATTACTTACTGGGCAACTGACCGTAAATAATAATACTAAAGATCAAATAGGTAATCTGCACTTAAATCAGCTCCACATTCCCATTGTATACCACCCACAGCATTAACAGAAACCTTTTCAAACTCACTCCTATTAGCGAGTTTTTTAAAAACTGGTGGCGGATTACTTACCAAACTGGTCAAATCAACCTTTTTAACCTGTCCATCATTGAAATGAACTATCAAACAATAGTTCTCTTCAGCTTGAACAAACTCTACCTCTAATAATTTTTTTGCAGTAATCATATTTTACTCCAATGGCGAAATGGGATAGACAGGTTTGCCCTCTTTAGCCAAATCCCAATCAGAAAGCAATTCTGTTTTCCTGAGACCTATCCACTCTGAAATAAGCTGATCCGCTTTATTTGGCATTTTTCCTTTGAGAATCTTGGCATCTTTAATTGAATACTGTGCCTTAAATGACTGATAGATAGCATGAATATGAGGAGGGTTATGATCCAAGAACTGAATATAAATTGTTATTCCATAGAAATAGCAAATCTGTGGCATCGAAGCTCCTTTTTTCACTATCGAACCAGCTAGTTATTCAAAACTACAATGAAATTATTTTAAAGCAGTTTAAAAGTCAAGAATGGTGCCCCCTGCTTGACGATCTTCGAACTGCAATCCTGCTCTACTGTGCATAGATTCGATTTGAGACCATTTTTACCGCAGGCTGCTTGACGATTCTCGAACTAAGCAGGGACTTGCACTCTTTCAATCTTTAGTTTTAGAGATTACTATTGCTAATTAATCAACGCCATGCTAATCTTACTAGTAAGATTGGAGGTTTTTATGTCTTCTGTAGCAACAACTAAAATGTCTTCCAAGGGACAAGTCGTCATCCCTGAAGAAATCAGAGAACGTTTAAATTTAGCTGCTGGAACACAGTTTATTGTTCTTGGCCAAGGCGATGCTGTTGTCTTAAAAATTATTTCCCCTCCTAACTCAGAGGAATTCAAAGAACTACTTAAAAAATCAAAATCTGCTGCCAAAAAAGAGGGCTTCAAAAAGGCCGATTTAGAAACAATTATAAAAAAAGTACGATCAGAAAAATGAGGTCATATGAAAATCGTCATTGACACAAATGTCCTAATATCAGGAGCTATATGGGGAGGCACTCCTGGAAAAGTTCTTGAAGCATGGAGTGACGGAGCATTTGAAACCATCCTAGGCGTCGAAATAGTAGAAGAATATCTTCGAACACTAAAATATATGAAGAGAAAATATCCCGAAACGAGCAGTGATGTTCATAATATTGTACAAGCTTTCATTTCTGCATCTCAAATCATAGACGTACCTCCAAAATCAAATTCATCCATTTCAAGAGATTCAGATGATGACAAGTTTATACTTACTGCACTTGCTGGAAAAGCAAAATACATTGTAACTGGAGATAAAGACCTTTTAGTGCTCAAAAAAATTGAAACTATTCGTATTGTAAAACCAATGGAGTTTTTAAAAATACTTAAATGCAAGTAGATACAAGGATGCTTCATGAGTTCAATCGATAATAGGTCCACCCATAATCAGAAATTAATAATTACAGCAATTTTTATCCTCTTTTTTGCAAGTATCACCTTTTGCTCCTGTGCTCATAAACAAATTACTGGCAAACTACTTTCACCAGATGACATCAAAGCCCCTAACGAACACTTCAACTTTTCTGATTCTCAAAAAGTAAAACTACAAATTAAAAATATTGGTTCATTACAAAAGAAAAATAATCAAAAAAAACTTATCAGATTCCTTAGGTCCTATTTGCATTTAAAAAAGAATTTTATATCAGGAGAGATTAGCCTCTTACCAAAAACAGCAACATCATTCAAGTTGCAATCATTCTGTGCCGATTCCAACAAAGCTATTCCTAATCAAAATGAAATATTTCAATGGACTAAAGGGCAACCTAATATACTCCTAATCCGCCCCCTCATTCGTCACTACTCAAAATCCAATAAAAATAAATACACTAAATACCAAGAAATCATCTGGAATTTGTCCAATAACACTTACTATGAAAATTATCCGCCCGAATTAAAAAAAATAATAAATAGTGCTTCCAGTAAAGCTCTAGTTGTTCTCCCCTCTAAGACTAAAAATGATATACTAGAAGAAATATTGCCCAGTGAACTTAATAACACCATCAATTTCATCAAAGGAAATTACTATAGCTTTCAAGATTTCAGTTCAATAGTTGAAAATAATTCTTCTAAAGAAAAACTTTCTAATAAGGCTATCCTTTCAGAAATACCAGAAACTTCTCTTTATGCAAAAACCAAAAGCAATGGATATCAAACTCAAGAAATCACAGTTTACAATCCCACCTACAATAAAGAGCATTTTAGTATTTTTGACTATTATTTAGAACCAAAAAGAAGTGATGTTCAACCTATCATCATAGCTGGAGTCATACCAAACCTATCTGAATCTGAGAAATTATTAAATGAATCCGCCTTAAAGCTATTAGGTTATCTTGGATCTCAATATCCAACACTCAATTCGGCAGAAAAACAACTTGTAAAAGACAAGCCTATTGAAGCAGCAATAGCCTTTTACTATGCTCGCCAAGCTGAAAAATTAAGCGAAGAACAATATCCCGATTCTTCAATAAATGGAAATGCCGATGCTCTTCGCCATTTTCTCTGGGCAGGGTATCTAACTAGAGAACTTGGTGAAACTACTGCAAGAAAGTTTTTAAACGCTCACGAAGAACCCATCAGTCAACCTCGAAACCAAAAAGATATGGATATGTATAACAACGAACAAGGAATTGAAGCATCCGTAAAACTACTTGAAAAGGGCTCTTGTAAAGATAGCGAACTGCTAAAACTAGGAAAAGATTTTATATCTAAAAACAAGTTAAAAACACTTAAAAAGTAAAATGAATGACAATACTTAAAAAGCTATGTAAACAAATACTCAAATTACTTTTAATAGCACCTATACTCATGGTTCTATTTTTTTTATTCTACCAATACAATAATAGGCTCTTTGTTTTTGAAGCCAAATTGATTTGGCCTCAAAGTAAGTTTAACTCAGAACTTTTCCAAACCGCTCAATATGAATCTCGTAGAGCGATGGTTGCTGATATATTAGATAGTGATCTCTTTTTAGGTAAGCCCATTACTACTGTTAAAGAGCAACTTGGGGCTCCTGATGGTGATTACTACTACGGTGACTCAAACTATACCTATGCTTTAACAAAAAAAGGGAATGCAGATTGGATTCTGACCTTTATTTCGAATGATATGGGCATTGTCGAACGAATAGTGATACGCAAAAGCTGCTGTTCAACTTCAAGACGAGTTTTGGACTTTTTTCTCTTTGATGTTTTAGGAACTTTTAAATAGACTCTCGAACCAGCTATCTTATTGTATTTTAACTCCCACCCACGCTGGGCGCGGACCGTGTTGGTCTCGAATTCCAATGCAAATCTCGGTGGCACCATAATTTTTCAATTAAATCATGCACTTGTAATAAATTTAACTATGAAATCAAATAGTCAGCTAAATGTAACAGTATTGCATTTCACAACACTTTTGAACTCACAAGAATTCGAGACCCACAGGTCAAATACAAATTTCTTTAAACATTTTTTTATATTCTTCTAATGTTGGCATTTCCATTTCAGCTCGTCTCTTATCAACTTCTTCAAAATTTTCAATTGGCTTTGGCTCCCACTGCTGCCTCACACATTCTCCTTGGGTTCCATAACGTTGTAGTTCACCCTTATTCACTTGTACACGATCATAAAGATATGCATAATCAGGCTTGATAACCTCTTCATTGGCTAAAAGCAGTTTCATTTGTAATAAAATTTTCTCTTGAAACGAGATATCTGTATCCATATGTTGAACCAAGATCCATGTATTTCTAGCAGTATACTTGCCAAAATCAGAAATTTTAGGCCAACCATGCTCTTTAATTATTTTTTTTATTTTCTCTTCATTTATATGGTCAATTTTGGCAAGCTTGTGTTGATAAAGCGGGTGCTGAGATATCTCTTCCCATTCAATACCTTTTTTACGGGCGACGGTTCCACCAAATCGAAATGCTTGGTCGTCAGCTACCATTCTTGCTATTTCAGCACTAAGTTCTATTCTCTTGATTTCTTCAGCAATTAAATCTTTGGAGTGTGCTGAAGTAAAAATTAACATTACACAAACAATATAAATATATTTATCCATGAAAGTCATCTAGCACTTCACTCTTAATCTTGTCATCTATTTATTTAAAAAAAAGGATTGATGATGACAGAACCTCAGGATTATTAAGAGGCCTCCAGAATTTGACCAAATCGTTAAAAATTTAACTTCAAACTTTTTGACCAAAATCTTTGATTCATCTATCATCGCAATCATTTGTTTTGTGATAATCAATTGAATTTATTAATGAATGAATTTATGTGAAGAACAGGTTTTCTGGATTGCATTCAATATTATACTATAAGACTCCCAAATCTCGTTTTTTTAAGCAAATTTATCATTACGC
>CAYMLA010000239.1:0-4752 GCA_964390785.1 uncultured Bdellovibrionales bacterium
TGAGAACTGAAGACTGAAATCTGTAGGCTGCGGACGAAGTCCGCTCTATGCTTAGAGAAATGAATTTGATTTTAAAAATTCTTGTTGGCAATCATAAAAAAAACGAGGTCCTTTAAAAATTAAAGCACTGTAGACTTGAGTTAAATCAGCCCCAAGTTCAAGTCGTTCAAGAACATCATTTAGAGAAAGGATGCCTCCCACGCTGACAATAAGCTTATTTTGCCTGTCATGACCAAGCATTTCAATGGTCCACTGAAGAGATCGTTTGGATTGTTTGGCTAAAAGTTGACCGGACAGTCCTCCTTCAGATGGAAAAGGGGATGGACTTGGTCTGGATGTGCTTGTGTTTGTTAAAATCCAACCATCAATATTATTATCAATTGAGGCTTCAAGGACATCGGCGAGTTCTGATTTTTCTAAATCAGGACTGACTTTTAAAAGAAGAGGAATTTTTTTTACATTAGCATCAACAAGTCGACTTAAAAAGTAACTTAAAAAAGATTTTGAAAGTAAGGCGCGTAAATCTTTTGTGTTTGGGCTGCTAATATTAATAACAAAAACATCAACCACATCAGATAAGGTTTGTATAAGTTGAATATAGTCTTGATGAGCTTTATTGTTTGGGGTGGATCTGTTTTTTCCAATATTAACAAAAATGGGAAGAGAAGCTTTTGTTTTTACAGAAAGTAATTTATTTTTTGCTGAAAGCATTCCTGAATTTGGAAAACCCATTTTATTCCATAAGCTTTGTTGAGGGATATTTCTCAAAAGAATAGGTTTCGAATTTGATTTTTGAGGAAGGGGTGTTAGTGTTCCGACTTCAACAAAGCCAGCACCTAATCGAAAAAAAGGCAGTATCAGTTTTGCATTTTTATCAATGCCTCCGGCAGTACCAATTGGATTTTTAAAGGTAAGATTTTGCCAAGTCAATTCTTTCCATGGAGTTTTACATTGGGGAAGGATATGGCTTATTAATTGTAAACTGAGCGGAGCTAAATCGTGAGCCAATTGAGGGGGAAGAAATAACCAGGGTTTTTTGATAGACATATTGTTTGCTCCAATAAAAAAATCTCTATAAAAATAGATCAAATGAGGATAACACATTATTTTTTTGTATTCAATTGAATCGTCAAAAGGGTGAAACACAGTGGAGTTTAGGGCTAGGATTTAATTCTTGCTCCTAAACGAGATTGTTTGGTATGTTGTTTTGCAATAGCCAAAATAGCAACAGGCGCTAATTTTGAAATGGTTGGGATTTTAGGGGATGGTGAGCTTTGAATTTAAAGAATTTTGAAATGACCACAAGTCGAATTGATTATTTAAAAGAAGTGCTTCATCGTATGATCGGTAAACGCATTTTAGTCGTAGGTGATGTTGGCGTTGATGAATATGTTAAAGGCCATGTTGAGCGAATTAGTCCAGAAGCACCTGTGCCTGTTGTTGAGGTGCAATCGATTGAACTCAGCGTGGGGATGTCGGCCAATGTTGCAATTAATGTTAAAGCCTTAGGCGGAGATCCTTTACTTCTATCCGTTGTTGGTCAGGATGTTTGTTCTGAACAATTGATGGAAGAGTTAAAAAAATTTGATATTTCTTCGGCTCATTTAATTTCTGATAAAGAAAGACCAACAACCAAAAAAACTCGAGTTATGTCAGGGCAGCATCATGTGGTTCGAGTGGATTATGAAAAAAAACATTTTTTATCGAATTCTTTAAAACAAAAACTTATTCTTAAGGCAAAAGAATTGGTTAATCAATGTGATGGTGTTGTTATTCAAGACTATGCAAAGGGTGTTATTGATAGAGAACTTGTTTCTGAAATCACACGTTTTGCTCATCAGAAAAACAAGTTTGTTTTTGTTGATCCTCATCGAACAGCTTCTCTTGATGTTTATAGAGGGACTGATTTGATCAAACCTAATTTTCCAGAATCACTTGCTTTGTCGGGAATGAATTATGATGAGTATCGAGATGATTTTGATAAAATTCTTGAGGTGGGATTTCATCTTCTTCGTCAGAGTCAGTCAAAGCAAATTGTTATGACCCGTGGTAAAGATTCGATGTTGGTCTTTGAGCCGGATAGTGTAAAAGAAATTCCTGTTTTTAGTCGTTCTGTTTTTGATGTAACAGGTGCAGGAGATTGTGTGATTTCAACGTTGGCTTTGGCTTATAGTTCTGGAGTTGATTTATACTCATCATGTGCATTGGCCAATTTTGCTTCGACCGTCGTGATTCAAAAAGTAGGATGTGTGCCTTGTGAATTAAATGAATTAAAGCAAGTGTTAGAGTCTTATTGCCCTTAGGATAGATATGCAAAAACAGAATCAAGTTAATTTTTTTGATCTTGAGTTAAAGGATATTGAAGAGCTGATTGAAAAGTTTGGTAAGCATAAATATCGCGCAAAGCAAATTTATAAGTGGGTCTATGAAAAAGGAACGACTGATTTTGACGAAATGTCTAATCTATCTAAGACGTTTCGAGCTGAACTTCCGTCATTGATTTGTTTTGATTTGCCACAAATTATAAATCAATTAACGAGTGTCGATGGAACAAAAAAATTTTTGTTCCAGTTAAAAGATAATTTGACTATTGAATCTGTATTGATTCCTTCGGACGATCATCGTTTAACTCTTTGTGTGTCATCCGAAGTAGGTTGTAATTTAGGGTGTCGATTTTGTTATACAGGTTTACAGAAGCTTAAAAGAAGATTAACAGTTTCTGAAATTCTTGGACAATATTTAAGTGTAAAAAAAAGTTTATCACCTGAAGTTAGAATCACGAATATTGTTTTTATGGGAATGGGTGAACCGTTGGATAATCCAGAGGCTGTTTTTAAGGCCATTCGAATTATTCATTCTCCTGAGGGGATAAATTTTTCGCGAAAAAAAATAACTGTTTCTACAGCAGGTCTTGTTGATCGTATTCCTTTGGTTTCAGAGGCTAAGGTGCGATTAGCAGTAAGCTTAAATGGAACAACAGATGAAATTCGTTCAAAGCTTATGCCCATTAACAAAAAATATCCATTACACGCACTTCTTGAATCTTGTCGTCAGCACGTTATAAAGACAAAAGACAAAGTGACGTTTGAGTACATTTTGATTAAAGGATTAACGGATTCTCTGGATGACGCAAGACGATTAAAAAAGATTTCTCAACAGGTTTCCTGTAAGATGAATATAATAGCTTTTAACGAACATCCTGGAACAAGTTTTCAACGTCCCGATGAGGCGCGTGTTATGAAATTTCATCAAGCTTTAATGGATTTGAATTGTCATGTTTTGTTAAGGCGAACGATGGGTGGGGATATTTATGCCGCTTGTGGGCAATTAACCTCAACAGATCGGTGAGTAAAAAATGAGTGTTTTGTGGCAATAGGCTGCAAGAATCGAAGTGGAGACTGAACTATGTTTAATTTATTTTTATCAATGATAATTTTTATGTTTCTTTTTTCTGAGTTTTGTTTTGCTAATGTCGTTGGAAGTGATGCTCAGAACTTTGCTCCAACTCAGGATGGAATTGATTATGTTACGGTTCATGCCAGCGAGGCTTTGGAGCCAGGGGTGTTTAATTTTGGTTTTTTTATTAATTATGCGCAGAATACTTTTCCAGCATTTGACGGGCAAGGGGAAGTGCCTCAGCAAAGTTTATTGAATTCAAATGATTCATTAACAAGTGCTGATATTAATTTTGCTATAGGCGTGTTTAGAAATCTGCAATTTGGAATAAGTTTTCCGTATATTCTTAATCAGACCATTGAAAAAACAGAAAATTTGGGACGGTTTGAGGGAAGAGGAACTTCAGAAATTCGTCCGGCTTTAAAATATCGTTTTTTAAAATTAGAGAATTGGGGTTTTGCTTCTGTTTTGTCGGCAAATTTTAATCAGATAAAAAATAATCCTTACCTTGGTGAGGGGGCAGGTCCAACTTGGAATTTAGAGTTTGTTTTTGATCGAGCTTTTGATCGTTGGAATTGGAGTTTGAATTTTGGGCATCGTTGGAGAAATTCTGGAGATCCAATTGAAGATACAGGAATAGATCCTCTACCAAATCAATGGATCTATTCAACGGCTGTAAGTTATCTTTTTACCCAAATAGACACTAAAGTGATTGGAGAACTTTATGGTAGTCAGCCTGAAAAAGAGACTCCGAATTTGTCTAATAGACAAAACTCATCACTAGAAGCTTTGATTGGTTTAAAACATGATGTAAACGAAAACATATCTGTTCATTTAGGATCAGGAACAGAATTACAAAAAGGAACATCAACTCCAGATTGGCGTGTTTATACCGGAATCAATATTGGTTTAAGTACAAAAGGAAAAGGTATTTTTGAAAAAAAACATAAAAAACGAATTGAGTTAACGCTTCCCAATTTACGGTTTGTTTTTAATTCAGATCAATTAACGACAGAATCTTTGATTATTGTTGATGAACTTGTTGAGCGAATTCAAAAATTGGGTGAAATTAAGATGGTTCGAATCGAAGGACATACTGATTCTATTGGTGTAAGAGAGTATAATAAAGAATTAAGTCAAAAAAGAGCCGATTTAATTAAAAAGATTCTAATTGAGCGTGTTCCTTTAAGGGATCATCAAGTTCAATCCATGGGAATGGGTGAAGATTATCCTATTGCAAGCAATGGAAATTATCAGGGACGTAAAACCAATCGTCGAGTTCAAATTAAGATTGAGTATTGAGTACGTCGCAGTGAGATTTGAGCGAAGCCAACGAAAAAGTTGGCTGTCATGCTA
>CAYMLA010000240.1:0-4735 GCA_964390785.1 uncultured Bdellovibrionales bacterium
ATCTCACTGCGACGTACTTGATGTGCGACTCGTTCGATTTGAGCTCGCGCGCCTCGAATTTGACTATTTTGCAACTACCACTAAATAGTGGCTGCTGTTAGCTTAAAATTCGTAATCAATACCCGTTTGATAAGCCCAATCTGTTGATTTTACTCCTTCTGGAGGGCGGTTGTCCTTGGACACATCAAAACTCCATTTAAGAGAAAATCGGTCTGAAACTTTAAAAACAAATGTCATTTGATCAAGAAGATAATAATCCTCCATCTCATAAAAATAGGGTTGATAATAAAGCGTATTAACAACTTTTGAACGTTCATTGATTGGCCAAATTAAGTTTAAATAAATATTTGCACGAACAATTTTTTCTTCTTTATTTTCATCTTGAGACAGTTGGTCGTCTAATTTTTCATGAGCAAAAAACGCTCCTGTTCCCAAATTAATTTCAATTTCATCATTTCCCCCTCCTAGCATCCAACGAATTCCTCCACCCAATAACCCCTTATAGACCAATCGAGTGAATTCATTGCTGCTGATTTGAGCGAAAAATTCAATGGATTTTAATTCATCCCATTGATGCATGGTTCTTAAATGAGAAAAAAACTTATTCGTGTCTTTCATTTTTGAGCTTTCACCATATTCATAATTTAAAATCCAAAATTGATGAGACTTTAAGCTTTTCCAATCCAATCGAGACCCTAAACCCAGATTTTCTTTCTCAGTATTTCCACCTTTTGCATTTGTGTTTAACGACACCTTTCCTGCAAATCCTTCAACCAAATCTAAGCTCCGCTGACTTTCAATGTTTACAACTCCAAAAACATGAACCACTGTAAATAAAATAATTCCAGATAATAGAATCCCTCTTTTTTTCACAAAAAAATCTCCCTTTGAGTTTATTTTTGAAAGCAACAAAAGTCTTTTAAACAAAAAAACATTTTACTTTCTGATATAATTAAAAAAGGCAATCACCCCAGTCAAGGCAGCCAATCCATATCCTATGAGAGCCATCACCGGCATGTCAAACCATTGAGGCCCTGTCCCTTGAGTAAAAATAATTGAAGCACTCAAAATCAAGCTCCCAATAACAATGGCTAAAAACAATAAATGAAACCCCGTTTCAAAGGAACGTTTGAATTCAAGAAAATGCTTTAACTCATGCTTTGAGGAATGCCCCGGACTACTTGCCTTCCGCAATAAAAAACGAATTTGACGAGGCAATGTATAAAAAAGTGAACTTGACTCTCGAAAGAACATATAAAAATCTTTAGTCAGGCGAGCGGGATCATAACGATCCTTAATTAGCTCAGAAGCAAACTCTATTGCATAATTTAAAAAATCAAAATCCTCTTTAATCAATCGTCCCATTCCCTCAATAGCAATAATCGAACGAAAAAATAAAATTAACTCTGAAGGAACAATCAAATGATGTTTTCCCGCAACGGCAGCCGAATCCATAAGCACACGTCCAGGATTAAAATCTTTTAACGTCAATCCATAATAAGGGGCAATTAAATCTCTTAATTCTCTTGCAAAACGATCAACATCCACTTTTTCACTAAAAGGCGCAAGTTCCACATACTCAAAAGCCAAACGATCATAATCTTCCATTGATAAGGCCACAAGCATATTAGCAATTGATGATTGTGTTTTTCGATTTAAACGACCAACAACTCCAAAATCAATTAAACCCACTTGATTATGAGGAAGAACAAAAAAATTACCTGGGTGCAAATCTCCATGAAAAAAACCATCTCTAAACACCATCTTCAAGTAGCAACGAAGTCCTACTCGAATAATTTCATTTGGATCAACTCCTGGTTGAGTGAGAGCCGATGATTGACTCAATGGCACTCCTTCCATGAACTCCATAACCAAAACTCTGGACGTAGAATACTCCAAAAACACTTGAGGAATTTTAATATTCGTATGATCTTTAAAATTTTCTGTGAATTTACGAATATTATTGGCTTCAACAATAAAATTTGTTTCTAATTCTAGCGTGCGACAAAATTCATCAACAATTCCCTTGGGATTATAAATTTGACTTTCAGGAACATATTTTTCAAGCAACCCAACCAATTGCATCAACACACTAAGATCTTCTTTTATTGTTTCTACAATTTTTGGACGACAAACCTTAACCACAACAGCTTGTCCATTTAGCAAAACACCCCGATGAACTTGTGCAATGCTTGCTGCTGCCAATGGACGTTCATCAAACTCTTTATAAATATCTTGCCAATTCGCTCCTAATTCTTTTTCAATGACTGATTTGATTTGACTTGCAGCTACAGGTTGAACACGATCATGAAGTTTTTTAAATTCAGTGACAAATTCTGCAGGCACTAAATCCGGTCGTGAAGCCATAAGTTGACCCAATTTAACAAAGGTTGGCCCAAGCTCCTCAAAACTCATACGAACACGCTCAGCAATTGTATATTGCTCAAGTTGTTCTTCTGAAATTTTTCTAAAACCAAACTTACCGAGATTTAGTCTTTCGACCACGTTTTGAAAGCCGTGCCGAGCGAACACCCCAACGATGGCTCTGAGCCTTCCCACGTTCTTTAACGTTCTCCCGAACTTTCTGGTGCTGGCTAAGATCCTCAATTCCCTCAACCTCCGTTAATCTAAAATCAATTTGTCCATTATCAACATCAATATTGGCCACTTGAACCTTAACTAATTTGCCAATACTAAAAACAAATCCTGTTTTTGTTTCTCTTAAAACTAAGTTTTCTTCGTCGTACTCAAATTTTCGTCCTGGCAATTCTTCAACTTTAACCAAACCTGAAACATCATACGCCCTCAACAATACAAAAATTCCCATTGCACTAACGCCACTCACGATGGCATCAAATTGCTCTCCCAAATACTGTTGCATAAAACGCGCTTTTTTAATCGCATTAAATTGACGCTCTGCCTTTACAGAACGTTGTTCTGTTGAGCTAACAGTCACAGCAATTTCTTGCAATTCCTCTTTGTCCATAAGAGAAGATTGATCTATTTTTAATAACTTTTTTAACTCACGATGTACAATTAAATCAGAGTAACGCCGAATAGGGGACGTAAAATGCAAATAATTGGGGAAATTTAAACCAAAATGTCCAATGTTCTCTTGACTGTACTTTGCTTGTTTCATCGCCTTAAGAACTAAAATATTAATCACTTGCGCTTCTGGTTTTCCGGAAAGATCAATTAAGGCCTTAGAAATTCTTTTTTGAAGAACTCCGCCCGTTAGCTTTTTTTGTCCACTAAAGTGAGCAATAAATTTTTTTAACAAATGAATTGAATCGGAGGCCGGTTGTTCATGAACTCTAAAAATTGCGCTGGATTCCTTTTCAACAAAAAATTCTGCCGCTGCGACATTGGCAACCAACATTAATTCTTCAATGATTTTATGTGAAAACACTCGTTCAGATTTAATAATGTCAATCGGTTGTCCGGCATCATCAAGTAAAATTTCTGTCTCTGGAATTTCTAAGTTTAAACTTCCCTCGCGCATCCGTTTAATCATTAAAACTTTAGCCAGATCACTTGCTCTCAAAACCGTTTGAACAACGTCTTCTGACCATTGATTTGACATTTCTATTGTTATTGACTCTGGTTCTTCAACAATCTCTTGAGCCTGCCCATAGGTTAAACGTGCATGACTAGAAATCAAAGCTTCATAAAACTGATGCGATTGTTTTTCTCCTGAAAATCCAAAGTGAATTTCACAAACAAAAGCCAAACGAGGAACCTTTGGTCTTAACGAACAAAGATCTTCACTCAAACGAGACGGCAACATAGGAACAACATAACCTGGAAAATAAGTGCTATTTCCCCGAACTCTTGCTTCACGATCAAGAACTGAATTGTTTTTAATATAAAATGACACATCAGCAATCGCAACAATTAACCGAAACCCCTCATGAGTTTGTTCCACAAAAACAGCATCATCAAAATCCTTTGCAGTTGCTCCATCAATAGTCACAAGAGGCAACGACCTTAAATCCTTTCGCCCCTTAGACGGTTCTAAAACATCATCACTAAACTGATCAGCAAGTTCAAGACTTTCAGGTTGAAAATCAATTGGAATTTGATGATTAAACAACACCTTTCTTGTGTCGGTTAACGGATCAAGGCTTGAGCCAATCACTTCCAACAATTTTCCCGAAAATCCTTGAGGAGATTCAGGGTAACTAAGCACTTCAACCACAACCAAATCATTTTCTTTAGGACAATGAGACTGACAAGAATCAATTTGAACCTTTATGTCGCTTCCCCAAACACTCTCAACATCAATCAACAGCCCTTCTGTTTCACTTAATTTATGATAACGACCAATGACTTTTTGAGTGGATCGCTTTAAAATTTCAATAATTTTTCCGAAAAAACGTTCTTCTTTGGACTTTTCTTTAGTTTTACCATGATTTTTATTATAAACTTCAATCCTAACACGATCATTGCTCATAGCCCCGTTCATCCATTGACGGGGAATATAAACATCAGCATGATCAGCCTGATCAGGCACAACAAAACCAAATCCATCCGGATGCCGCTTAATAATTCCTTCAATTGCCCAAAATTCCATCTTTAAACGCTACCACAATCGAAAATAGCACTCAACCACTCATTCTTATTAAACTGAATTTTTTCTCATTTTCCTTGAAGCTTCCTCAAAAACAATCTAATAGAAAGAATATGTGCGCCAGGCGAAGCTGGCGTGAACTAATTGGTGAGACCTCTCTCAAGA
>CAYMLA010000241.1:0-4726 GCA_964390785.1 uncultured Bdellovibrionales bacterium
TCCACGTGGAACACTGAAAAATCATCAAATTCGTTTTGTTTTTATAATTGCAAACTTAATCTTTCCAACAGGAAGTTGATACTCAGCAAGAAGAGTCGGTTGCCAAGCAGAACAAACCTGAATTGGAATTGAAGCCACCTCTTTTGGCCATTCTTCACCTTTTAAATGATAAAAAAGACCACCCTTAACAAAAAGCCTGCGCGTGAGTAGTACGGCGTTAGAAAGCGGCATAAATCCTCTTGAAATTGCAACTGATACCGACTGGTCTGGTAATTTTTCAACTCGACTTGAAATCACCTGGACTTGACTTAAGTTGAGGACTGCAACAATATGTTTTAAAAATTCTAATTTTCTCCCATCACTTTCAACTAAGTTGACCTGATATTCTGAATTTAATATCGCAAAGACAACTCCAGGAAAACCATTGCCACTTCCAAAATCGTAAACTTCTTTTGAACAATTCTCTGTTTCTAAATCTTTGCTGACTTCGTTAGAAGCAAGAATGCTATCAGCAAAATGAATAACATCAAGAAAAGGAATTGTTTTTGTAGAAATTAAATTTATTTTTTTATTAAATCGTTTAAGCTCATCTCGATAAAGTTCAAACTTCTCAAGTTGAATCGAATTTAAAAAAGGAAACCACTCCGCAATTCTCCAATGAACAATTTGTTTTTCCTGAAGGTCATCCTCTGAGGGCTGATGAAGATCATCTTCATCTCGATTATCATCGTTGTCATCTTGATGTTTGTGATTAGTCAATTATAACTCCTTTATTTTTTTACTTCCCTTTAAATAAATCAAAATGGCCTGAATTGCTGACGGGTTAATTCCGCTCATTCTTTCGGCTTGACCAAGAGTCTCTGGTCGCACTCGTTTTAGTTTTTCCTTTTCTTCAATTGATAAACCAAAAACTTGATCGTAATTAAAATTCTCACCAATTCGAATGCTTTCATTTTTTTTCATTTTTTCTATGATTTCATTTTGCCGTTTAATATATCCAGAATATTTTAAATCAATTTCTAAGGCATCAAAAACTAAGGGGTCATAATCATGTATTAGACCTAAGTCTTGAAACACAAGAAAATTTATCTCCGGTCGGCGAATAAACTCAAATAAAGACAACGGCTTGACCAAAGGCCTTGTATTAAATCGTGACAATTGTTGATTAAACTCATTCGTGGGATAAACTTTTGTTGATTCTAGATAAAAACGAAGGGTTTTTCTTTTCTCTTTAATTTTAATATAGTTATCAAATTTTTCAGACTTAAGTGTTCCTAAATTATGACCTATTTCTGCCAATCGATCAAACGTGTTGTCTTCTCTTAAAACAAGTCGATGCTCTGCGCGAGAAGTAAACATCCTATACGGTTCTTCAGTTCCTTTTGTAATTAAATCATCAATCAAAACGCCAATATAAGACTGACTTCGTGATAAGATTAGGGGTTCTTTTTCAAGCAAACTAAGTGCTGCATTGATTCCAGCAATAAAACCTTGTCCTGCCGCTTCTTCATATCCGCTGGTTCCATTGATTTGACCAGCAAAATAAAGACATTTAATTTCTTTTGTTTCCAGTGTCGACTTTATTTGTAAAGGATCAAAGAAGTCGTACTCAACTGCATAGCCAAATTTTAAAATTTTTAAATTCTCTAATCCTGGAATTGATTTTAAAAAACTCTCTTGAACATCTTTTGGTAAACTCGTTGAAACCCCTTGTGGATAGATTGAAGCTGTCTTTAATCCTTCTGGCTCTAAAAAAACCTGATGACTCTCCTTATCTGAAAATCGAACAATTTTATCTTCAATGCTTGGACAATAACGTGGACCGACTCCTTGAATAATGCCCTTAAACAGGGGAGATCGATTGAGATTCTTTCTAATGATATCATGTGTTTTTTCCGTTGTCCGAGTAAGAAAACAAGAAACCTGTTTTTGTTTAAGTGTTGTCGAGCTCGAAAAGCTAAACGGAAAAAAAATATCATCTCCTTTTTGTCTGATCGTTTTTGTCCAATCAATTGAAGAAGAATCAATTCGAGCCGGAGTTCCCGTTTTAAGACGACGAACAACAAACCCCTCTGATCGAAGGCTTTCAGATAATCCAACACTGGCGGAATCACCAATTCGACCACCAACAAAAGTGTCTTCTCCGGTGTGCATGATTGCGTTCATAAAAGTGCCTGTTGTTAAAATAACAGCCCTTGACTCAATAAAAACACCGTCATCTAAATAAACACCACAACATTTTGAATGAACAATCTTTAAAGACTTTACTTCAGCTTCGATGACCTCTAAATTCTTTTGTTCGAACAAAATTTTTGTCATGTAGTCTGTATATAAACTTTTATCACACTGTGCTCGTGATCCTCTGACAGCAGGGCCTTTTCGAGTGTTTAATCGACGAAACTGAATGCAGGTTTCATCTGTCGCTTCAGCAATCTCGCCGCCAAGCGCATCAACTTCTCTTACAATATGTCCTTTTGCTAACCCTCCAATAGAGGGATTACAACTCATGTAGCCAATGCGGTTTAAATTTGTTGAAACCATGAGTGTTCGAAGATTTTTTCGTGCCGTAACAAGACAAGCCTCAATTCCGGCATGACCAGCTCCAACAACAATCACATCAAAAGATTTTTCCTTAAGTGTTCCCATTTATTTACCTATACAAAACTCACTAAAAATACGATCAAGAATATCAAAATCAGGTGTCTTTCCTAAAATTTTACCTATACACTCCCTTGACTCGTTCAAATCTGAAATAACAAACTCCTGGGGTATATCATGACTTAATTCACCTAAAATCGTGGCAAGACTCATTTGGGCTTGTTGAATCAGCTCATAATGACGAGCATGAATGATCATTTGATTGGATTCTGTTTTTTCAAAATCAAAAAGATCCCCAATTTGATTAAGTAGCTCATTCAAGCCCTCTCTTGTCTTTGAACTAATTAAAGTAAACGGAACCCAATTTTTTTCATTGATACGCTTCTTATTGCACTCAACAAGATCACTTTTATTAGCGACAAAAATAATTTTTTTGGGCTGATAAGACTGAATTAATTCTAAGTAGTCGTCATCTTCTAGACTCCACCCGTCACAAGCATCATAAACATATAAAACAATATCTGAATGCTCAATATAAGAAAGCGCTCGAGACAATCCCAATTTTTCAATGGGTTCCTCTGTTTTTCTATATCCCGCACTATCAATAATAATAACTTCAACCCCATTGATACAAATTTGAGCCTCCAAAGAATCGCGTGTTGTTCCTGGAGTGCTTGTTACAATAGCACGGTCTTTTAAACAAAGAGAGTTAAACAAACTTGATTTACCCGCATTGGTTCGACCAAGAATTAATAAACGATGCTCGCCCAACTCAGATTTTATCCTTTCATAAGAAAGAACATAACCCTCTAATTGTTCAATAATATTATTTAAAACTCTTTTAAGATCAGAATGACTTAAAAAATCAATGTCTTCCGTTGAAAAGTCAATATTTGCTTCTAATTCAGCAAGGGCTTTTTCTAATTTTGAATAAATCTCTTCTAGTTCTCTTGATAAATATCCATCAAGCTGATAACGGGCTAATTGAGTCGCTTTTTCTGAGCGTGAATTAATAATGGACAACACACTTTCTGCCTGAACCAAGTCAAGTCTTCCATTAAAATAAGCCCGAAGAGTAAATTCGCCTCGTTCAGAAATAACAGCACCTTCATTTACAAATTGATTTAAAATCTTTTGAACAAGGATTGGGTTACCATGAAGATTAATTTCAAAAGTGTCCTGTCCTGTATAGGATTGTCCCTCTTTAAAAAACAAAACAATCACGTCATCAATAACTTGATTGATTTTTACATCCATCAAATTTCCATAATAAGCTTTATGGCTCGACAGCTTTTTAGGGATAAACGGACATGATTTTCTAATCACCTTTTCAGCATCAATCCCTGATAA
Organism: uncultured Bdellovibrionales bacterium; assembly: GCA_964390785.1. Classification (GTDB taxonomy): domain Bacteria; phylum Bdellovibrionota; class Bdellovibrionia; order Bdellovibrionales; family CAYMLA01; genus CAYMLA01. Next base: position 3,949 of record CAYMLA010000241.1, read on the forward strand.
TCGAACAATGCTAATTGCTCCTCTTCCGACTGGAGTTGATTCCGCGCAGATTGTTTTATTAATTCTATCTGGATTTAAAAAATCAAACTTCATTGATTCTCTCGAAAAATCAAGCTCAACAAACGATTAGTATCTATGCTGTTGGTCTTATGGGATAAATTTTAATCTTCTTGTACAAGCCTTCTCCAATTGAACGACTCTTTACTCTTGCGTCAGAAGCAAGATATTGATGGACGACTTTTCTATCTTTTGGAGCTAATGCTCTCAAATAAACAGACTTCTTTTTATCCAAAGCAATTCCTTTTAGTTTTTCAGCCAAATCAACAAGCTCTTTATTTGCTTGTTCTCTAAAACCTCCACAATCAACAATAACATCTTCTCTCGCTTCTGGATAATGATGCTGAAGAGCTCTTTTCAAATACAATTGCAACGAATCAAGTAACTGTGCTTCTTTTTCTAATAACAACTCTTCGTCTTCACCAAACAACTCAATTAAAATCAATTCTCCATTATTGTCTTCTTTAATTTTAACTTCATAAGATAATCCTAAATTAGACCGATCTAAAATTCCTTGTAAAATTTGCTCAACTAAAGCAACTTCTTGTTTTTCACTCTTTTTACTTCCAAAAAATTTTCCTAAAAAACCCATTATACTCCTCCAAAGTTAAATTCAGTAACGTCGCTGGCCATTTTACCCCCAAACAAACACCCAAGAGACAGGCACAAAATAGTCAAATTTGAGGCGCGCGAGCTCAAATCGAACGAGGCGTACATTAAG
>CAYMLA010000242.1:0-3613 GCA_964390785.1 uncultured Bdellovibrionales bacterium
CTCTTGAGAGAGGTCTCACCAATTAGTTCACGCCAGCTTCGCCTAGCGCACATTTGTTTGAGTTTAATTGATTTTTTAAAAAAAACACATGATTATGCAGCGCATTTATTGCGAAATAGAAGAACCCGCTTAGATAGGAGCTGTTTTTAAGCTGCCTTAAATAGTGGCTGTTGCAAGTTGGCTGTTTTGCAGCGGCCACTAAATAATTCATTTATTTTTAGATAATCCGATGAGATAATTGATAAAGTGTTTAATTATAATTTTTTTTTAGAGTAAAATTTTTATTATGCTAAATGTAGGTTTCCTGACGAAACGAAGTGGAGTTTAAGTTATGAACAAGCATCAAGGATTTTCAATCATAGAAATGATGGTTGCTTTGGCCATTAGTTCTGTCTTGGTTTTAGGATTGGCATCTATTTTAATGTACACTTTGCGTAGCATGACCAGTTTAGAAAAAACGGCAACCATTATGGAGATTCTTAAAGAAACAGATTATGCTCTTTCGCGTGAGCCTGATTGCACGGCTAATTTAAAAAATACAAGGGTTTCTTTGGGAAAGACAACAGGAGAACCAATTGTTGGAGATTCATCTGGTGCAATTTACTATCGAGATGGGACGGGGGTAAAAGTAAAAGATTCTGTGACCGGACGCGATTTAGAACCTATTTTACAGCATGCTAAAAAGCATCGTGGAATTTATACTGAACGAGTTCATTTGGTAACAAAAGCAAGGTTAAAGAGCCAAGAGTATGTTGCGGAGCTGGTTGTTGATGTAAAAAAATTAGAAAGTGGAATGGGGCCTGAATTTGTTACACGTTCAATTCCGCTTTATGTTCATTCTGATGCAAGCGGAAGATTAACCAATTGCGCTTCGTTATTTGGTGGAAGTTTAAACTTCAATGATAATCTTCCAGATACGGTTAAAGATCGTATATGTGATATTGCCTATAATGGTCGTTTTTACTATAGTGTTTCAACAGATAAATGTGAAGATCGTTATCGTGAAATTCTTGTCGTAGGTAACCATGATTCTGCAAATTGCAGTAAAGGATCAGAACGAGCGGATCAAGTTGATTCTTCATTAAGTGAAGAAGAAGTTTGTGATTCAACTTTGTCGGGTGATGCATTTGTTCCTCCAGGTTCAAGAACATATACAGGTGGTGCTTCTCGCAATATTACTGCTCCCCCTGTGCTTGCTGTTTTTTACGGAACAAATGCTTGTCAATGTGATTATGCAACTGACGCAGGCCCAGGAGTGGCAAGTGCTCGATGTCGAGTGAAATGTCTTGTTGAAGAGGTTCCAAGGTAGGCTGAAAATGTTAATGTTGCTATTTGGACAGCTAAGCTAAGGATAAACGAAGCATGAGTGTGAGATTGTTTAAAAAAAATGAATCAGGGAATATGAGCCTTGTGATTATATTAATCATGCTTGTTGTTGCGTTTTCTTATTTTTTGTCAATGTTTATTTCGCGTTTAATCAATGAAGGGGATTTAAATAAAAAATTACACAATATTAAAGTTATGCAATCTTTAGTGGCAGCAACCTATTCAAAGCGTTGGATTTGTAATGCATCCTTTGCGGGTAAAAGGATTCATAACCTTTCTTCAACACGAATGAAAGAATTTCTTGTTCCTTCTTTAGGGGGAGGGCCTTCTCGTCCGCTTTTTAAGGATAATCATTACCGAGGTTTACATATACAAGATATTTATATTCAGTATAAAGATGGGACTTTGGTTGCGAGTCGAAGAACCAGTGAGTTTTATCAAATGTTATTGACAGTCAAGGTGGGGCAATCACCAACTTCTCCAGCGGCAAGATATTTTCAAGTTCCGATTGTGTTAATTGTTAATCCCGCTTCCGGTGTCATTGATCAGTGTCACACTTCTTTTTATTCAGACTCTAAGCCGCCTGTTCTTCTTGAAGATAAGATTTGTATTGTTAAAATGGGGCCAGGGTTTAAGTATGACCCCGTTAAAAGCACCTGTAACTAGTGGCTGCTGCAAAACAGCCACTAGGCAAGCTGCAAAACAGCCAACTAGCAGCATGACAGCCAATGGCTAATCATTTAAACCGAGCTTTTCAAAAATTTCAATAAGGTCACAGGCAATTGAAAAAGAAGTGATGTCTGATAAGTGGTATTCGATTAAAAGTTGTCCTTGATAATTGTGTTTTTTAATAGGAAGACCTTTTTGAATGAGAGAATTAAAAATGATTGCTGAGAGCTTTTCTTTTTTTGCAATTCTATGGGTTAAAATGTGAGGGGCTAAAACTCGAATGTTTCCCTTCCAATCAGCTTCAAATTGATTTCCAACAAGTCTTAAAATTTGTAAAATTCGTCTTTCTGGTTGAGGAGCTTCAAAGATAAGTCGATTTGAAGCGATGTGTTCAAGTAAAATTTGAGCGGTTGCTATTAATTTTTGATAGGATTGAGTCATTAAAACGTGTTTTTCATTGATTGTTTTTAAGGTGAATAAATCAAGATTTGTTAAAAAATCAATCAACGGATTGAGAACCTTATTAGGCATACCATGAACAAGAAGACAGGATTTTTTAAGCTTTTCTACTTCAATAAAGGCAAGGTCATCTTTAAAGGAACCATAGATTTGTAAAGAGCCTATAAGAGCATGTAAGAACTGTAAACTCAATTGCTTATTTTTTTTAGTGGATGAAAAACGATGAGGGGAGAGTTCTTTTAATTCTGTTGCAAGTTGCCGGACTTGATTGGCCATGACTTTAAGCATGATTTTAAACCAAGGTTTAAGTTCTTGATAATCTTTTTGAACCAAGCTATAGGGGACGCCAATAACTTCACTTTCGCTTAAGGCTTTTGCAAATGAGGATCGAGGTTTGCGATCAAAAAAACTTAAGTCACCAACCAGTTGTCCCTCCTTGAGTTCAAGAAGATCTTCAACTTCACCATTAACGGTTTTTTGATAAACTCCAATCGAGCCTTTTTTAATAACGAAAAGCTCAGTTGCAGGATCATTTTGTTTGTATAAGATTTGATCAGGATTGAGTTTTATTAAACTTTTTTCGGTTAACATGGTAGACCTCAAATCGTGTAAAACAAATATTTTTTATTTGCTTTTAAATGCTGGCTGAAAATGAAGCTTTTATCACGAGTTTAACACAATCTTAATAAATTAGGATTTAACTTTTACTCTTATTGCGCCACGTTGATTTGGGTATTTTTTTCTTCTGTTGTGAATCATAACGTATTTTTCACTGGTTTCTCCGCTTAATGTGATGAGCCAAGAAAAAATAACCAAGATAGGGTTGCTGTTCCAGTAAGCAATTGTTGCTAAAATTGAGACCAGAAGTCGAGGGGCAAACAACCACCCCAACCACCAGAGGATTCCTCCAAAAGGAACACTAGAAAAAAGGAGAGTGAGTCGAGGAAAAATAGAAATAAAAATCAAAAAAAAGAATCCATGATTTTGCCAAAAATTAGTGACGCCAAATTCGACATGAAAATAATTAATCAATAAAGTGCTTGAAACAGAGACAAGAATAAACAATAAAATGATGCGAATAACAACAATCATGATATTTTTTAACTCATGTTAATTCTTCTGTCATGGATTAATTCTTCTGTCATGGTAAAAACTCCAA
>CAYMLA010000242.1:3623-4725 GCA_964390785.1 uncultured Bdellovibrionales bacterium
TCCGCGTTATAAATGCTCTTTTAGTGTCTGTTGCAAAAGAATCAACTCTGCAACAGACACACTTTTTCTATTCGTTTTTATGACTACAATCGCTTCTAAGATAAAAATGAAATGTCATCCCATGGATGGCGATAGAGAGGTTGTTTTAAGCGTTTTTGATCAAGAAAGTGACCAATCATTCCAATGGATCGCCCAAGAACAAATAAGCCATTAAGAGCCCCTAGTTCAACATACTCGTCGGATTCTTCACGTGTAAAAGCAGGACAACTTCTCATCATATCAACAAAGCAAATTCCTATGCATCCGTCAACATTGAGGATGAGTGTGTTCTTCTTAGACGTGGTGATCTTTTCAACTTCTAAAGCATAATCAAGCACTGGTGTAGAAGGAAAAAAATCTTTTGCATATTTTTTTACGAGAGTGACTCGGATATCAGGATTTTGGACACTTTTAATTCTATGGCCGATGCCAGGAATATTGATTCCTTTGTTTTTCATGTCTGTCACAAACTCACGAGGAGTACGGCCTGAGTCTAAAGCTTTGGAAAAATGTTGAGCAGCTCCATCAATGGCTCCTCCAAATCGTGGTCCAATGGTGAGTAGGCCAGAACAAAGAGAACTAATAAGGTCTTTTCCGGCTCTTGCTGTCACAATGGCATTATGTGCTCCCGAAACGGCAGGGCCATGGTCAGCAACAACTTGTAAAACCAATTCAATAAATTCACTCGCATAAGGAGGAAGATCACGTTTGAACCAAAGATGTCCAATAACAGACCCTAATCCGGTTTTGTTTTCGATAAATCGAGAAAGGGGAACGTTATCATAAGTGACTTCTTCGCCGCGATCATCACTAATGGTGCAAATAAACTCTGTTGGCTTTCGAATATTCAACAGGGCTTGAGCGGCTTTATAGTCAATAGTTGGTTTTGGAGCAGGAGCTTCAGTGGCTTCTTTAATTGCTCCAGTTTCTATTAATTTGGTGTATGTTTCTTTGATTGCTTTGCCATAGTCGTCAAATGAAATTGGGACAATGGCTCCGGCTTCTTTAAGGGCAGCGTTTTTGGCTTCTGCTGTTTCTTTATTAGAATCAGCTCGTGCTCCAG
>CAYMLA010000243.1:0-4660 GCA_964390785.1 uncultured Bdellovibrionales bacterium
TCGTTCGATTTGAGCTCGCGCGCCTCAAATTTGACTATTTTGCAACAGCCACTATTTAGCAATAGCTACTATTTATCAGCAGCCACTTATCATCAGCCATTTATCATCAGCTATTTATCATCAGCTATTTATCATCAGCTATTTATCATCAGCCACTTTTCTAGTTTGCAGCAGCCTAGGCCAATCTGCTAAGTTAACGCACTATAAAACGATTCTAAATATTTTCAAGCGAAAATTCGCAAAATATTGCGGTGTCACATTCATTTCAGAGTTTAACTTTCCTTTAAAAGAGGTTTCTTTATTGAAATCGCTTATAATTTAATGCATTTATATGTGTTTAGCTTGAAAATTATGTTTTGATCAATTTAAGTGATGAGGGGGCATAAATGCTAGAAGTAGATTGGCTGAAAAGATGGATGATGTATTCTCCAAATGTTGCAGCCATTGGACTGGCTGAAACCGGAAGAACTTTTACCTATAAAGAAGTTTATAGCTTTTCGAATCGATTGGCTCATCAGTTAAGTTCACAATTTCGATTCAAACGAGGTGATCGTGTTGCGGTTTTGTCAAAAAATTGTTTTGAATATATTATTTTGTATTTTGCTCTTCAGCGATTAGGTTTAATCATTGTTCCATTAAATTGCCGTTTAACATCCCGAGAAATTGCTTTTGTTATTCAAGATTGCTCTCCAAAGTTATTTGTTTTTCAAAATGAATTTCAGGCTATAATTGATCAAACTGAGAGCGACATGTTACCTCTGGATTATATTTCTATTTCAGGTGATGAAAAAAGCATAACAAAAATGATTTTTGATGAATCTTGTTCAGATGATCATGTGCCAATTGAGTCTGGTTTTGATGATCCCTGTCAGATTTTATATACATCTGGAACGACAGGAATTTCAAAAGGTGCGGTGATTACATATGGAATGGTGTATTGGAATGCCGTAAACACGTTGTTAAGATTAGATTTTAACAAAGAAGATGTGACAATTAATTTTTTACCTTTATTTCATACCGGAGGATGGCATTTGTGTTTAACTCCGTTTCTTTTTAAAGGGGCAAAAGTTATTTTAATGGAAAAATTTAATCCTGATTTGGTTTTTGATCTTTGTGAACAAGAAAAGGTAAGCATTTTATTTGGTGTTCCAACAAATTTGAAGCGATTGGCTACTCATGAACGATTTGAAAGTGCTACGCTTGAAAATATTCGTTTTGCAGTTGTTGGTGGTGAATCAATGCCACTTGATTTGATAGAAATTTGGCATCACAAAGGAATCGCGATACGTCAGGGTTACGGTTTAACTGAGTTTGGTCCTAATGTTTTTTCTCTTAATGAAGAAGATTCTATTGCAAAAATTGGTTCTATTGGGCACCCCAATTTTTTTGTTGATGCTAAAGTGACTTTTGGTGAGGGGTGTGAATTAGGAGAAAATGAGATTGGTGAACTTGCATTAAGGGGGCCGATATGTATGAACGGTTATTGGAATAATCCAGAAGAAACTTCAAAGGTTATTCGAAATGGATGGTTTTATACAGGGGATTTGGTCAGAAAGGATTCGGATGGATGTTTCTATATTGTTGGAAGAAAATCTGACATGTTTATCAGTGGAGGAGAGAATGTGTTTCCATCAGAGGTGGAACAAGTTATTGCATCTCATGAAGCCGTAAAAGAGGTTGCTGTTGTTGGCATTGCTGATCCTGATTGGGGTGAAGTTGGAAAAGCCTTTATCGTTTTAAATTCTGAAAATGAAGAGGATAAAACAGAGAATATTTATCATTATTGCATAGAAAACTTAGCTAAGTATAAAGTTCCTAAATTTTTTTCTTATGTTAAAGAATTGCCAAAGGGCATTGGTGGTAAAATTTTAAAACAAAAATTAAAAGGGCTTTAGTTTATAATGAAAATATTAGTTACGGGTGGCACGGGCTTTATAGGAAAAAATCTTTGCGTCGATTTATTTTGTCGTGGTCACGATCTTGTTCTTTTAACTCGTAATCGTCAAAGTGTTTTGAATTCATTTCCTGTTCCGTGTGAAGTGATTGAATGGGATTTTGATTCTCCTCTCAGCTCAGGCCAGTTCAAAGAAATCGAAGCGGTTGTCAACTTGGCGGGAGAGCCCGTTGTTGGTCGACGTTGGACGAATAAAGTGAAAGAGAGAATTTATTCTTCTCGAATTAAATCGACTCAGCATTTGGTCGATTCAAGCATGGATTGGCCTTTGCTTAAGGTCTTTGTTTCAGCATCTGCAATTGGATATTATGGAAATCAACAAAGTGAAAAAGCTAAAGTTGAGGATAGCTTAAGTGGAGAAGGTTTTTTAGCTGAAGTTTGTAGAGATTGGGAACAGGTTGTTGTTGGTGCTTATGGACGTAGTTTGGTTCGACATGTTGTTGTTAGAATCGGTCTTGTTATTGGTCAAGGGGGAGGCTTGATTGAACGTTTAGTCCCTATTGCGAATAAGGGGCTTTTGGGGCGCATTGGTTCTGGTCAATTTAAAATGAGTTGGATACAAATTGATGATTTAGTTAGAATCTTTGTTACAAGTTTAGAGAATCAAGAGTATGAGGGGTCAATTAATGCGGTGGCTGGAGTTGTTAACAATAGGGAGTTTACAGAGAGGATTTGTAGAAATTTAAAGGTTATTGAGTTTCTTCCAATACCACGATGGGTTTTGCGACTTCTTTATGGTGAAGCTGAAAGCGCAATAAGTGGAGATATAAAAGTGAGGTCTTCTTATTTAAATAAGAAAAATTTTAGTTTTCAATTTCCTAACTTCGAAGATGCCTTAAAATATTCACTTAAAAACGTAAACAGAGGTTATGTTTTTTCAAGCCATTTTTGGGTTCCCTATTCAATTGAATCTGTGTTTTCATTTTTTTCTGATGAAGAAAATTTAGAATTATTGTCGCCCTCGTGGATTCATTTTAAAAAAATAGAAAAAAGTTCAGAGTCTATTCAACGAGGAACAAAAATTGATTATAAACTTAAAATTAAAGGGATTTCGTTTCGTTGGCAATCGTTGATTTCCTTGTGGCAGCCTCCGACTTATTTTGTTGATGAACAAATTCGTGGTCCATATTCTTACTGGTATCATGACCATAAGTTTAAAGATGTTAGAGGCGGTACTCTTATTATAGACCAAGTTACATATAAAGTTCCATTTGGATTATTTGGTGACCTGTTTTTTTCTTCATGGATTAAAAAGAGCATCATTAAAATTTTTCAATTTAGAAAGAAGCGAATGAGTATAATTTTTGATCCCTCTTATTCAGAGTTGGTTTAACTTTTATGATTGCAAAATTAACTCAAGGTTCAGAAGGATATAATTTAATTCATTTATCAATTCCAACGTTATTCGGCTTGCTTTCTATTTTTTTAGTTCAAATTGCAGACACTTATTTTTTGGGACGATTAGGCACGGTTGAGCTTGCTGCGATTAGTTTTACTTTTCCAGTGGTCACTTTGATTGGACACGTGACATTTGGGATTGGAGTTGCAGCCTCGTCTGTTATTTCGAGGGCAATTGGTGTTGGAGATAAGCATTTAGTTCAGCGTTTAACGACAGACAGTTTAATTCTTTCATTAGTTATTGTTGTGTTTATGATTGTGATTGGTTTTTTTACAATTGATTCACTTTTTACAGCTATGGGCGCAGATGAGCAGACTCTTCCAAGAGTGAGAGAATATATGCAAGTTTGGTATGTCGGGATGTTTTTTTTAGCAATTCCTATGGTTGGAACAAATGCCATTCGAGCAACAGGCGATACAAAAATACCGAGCATGATAATGATTCAATCAGCTATCGTTAATGCTATTTTTGATCCTATTTTAATATTTGGCCTTTGGGGTTTTCCTCGTTTAGAGATGCAAGGGGCGGCAATTGCAACCGTGATTTCAAGAATTATTTCAACAGTGCTTACAATAGCCGTTCTTTATTATAGAGAAAAAATGTTAACCTTTAAGCGGCCGTCAGTGAAAGAAGTGATTTCATCATGGAAAGAGATTTTGCACATCGCTTTACCTACATCATTAACTGTTTCAATCACTCCGATTTCAATGGGAATTATAACTTCTTTTGTGGCCTTTTATGGGGCAACAGCCGTTGCTGGTTTCGGTGTGGCAACTCGAATTGAGGTTATTTTTTTGCTTTTTTTGATGGCTCTGTCAACAAGCATGACTCCATTTTCGGGACAGAATTGGGGTGCTCGGCTTTACTCTCGCATTAGAAAAAGCATTTATTTATCCAGTGGCTTTTGTGTTTTTTGGGGTTTGCTTTCTGGAGTTATTTTGAGTCTTTGGGGGGAGCAATTAGCGTTACTTTTTGATGCTCATGAAGATGTTGTTCGGGTGACCGTGATTTATCTGGCCATTGTACCAATTACATATGGGTTTCAAGGGATTATTATGGTCAGTGGCTCAAGCTTTAATGGAATTGGCGCTCCTCTTCCGGCAACAGCCATTAACTTTATTCGCATGGGGTTACTTTACATTCCTCTTGCTTTTATTTTTAAAGAGTTTTGGGGGATTAGTGGTGTGTTTTTTTCAGCGTCCGTATCAAACGTGTTGGCTGGAATTTTGGCCTTTTATTGGATTGATAAGGCTATACCATAGAGCGGACTTCGTCCGCAGCCTACAGATTTCAGTCTTCAGTTCTCA
>CAYMLA010000244.1:0-4607 GCA_964390785.1 uncultured Bdellovibrionales bacterium
TGCGTAATGATAAATTTGCTTAAAAAAACGAGATTTGGGAGTCTTATAGTATAAACTCCGCACTCATGTTCATAAACAGAACCCAACCAGACTCAACACGTAAGCAAATGACCCCGAGAGCCTTGATTTTCATTGAGTCCTCTATGAATTACAATAGACTGTCCATCAGTCGTCCCCGTATTATAGGCATCTTCATAAAAACGAAAACGACTCCCCGTTACGCTGGCAAGTTTCGGAAATCTTTGACTCACAAAGCGAGTTAATTTTTTATCTTGCAAAACTAAAATCTGTTTGGAGGACTCTCCATCAGAAGCATTTGAAGAAACTTGAGATAAATTCATTTCTTTAATTTTATCTAGTTTGTGTTCAAAACCTTCCAATAAACCATACAAGTAAGAGCGTTTTTTATTTCGATAATTTTTGTTTTTCTGTTGATAATCACGCCACATCAATTCAATTGTGTTGAGCAGGTAATAGTAGACATATTCTGCAATAAGCACATTTTCTTTAGTGCCTAAAAACTCAATGGTCTTATGGCTTTCAAGTTGTTTGGCATCATACAGATGGCTATACACAATTTTAACAAAATAATGCTGTCGTAGAATCGAACAAATTCTGTACTGATAACCATTAATCTTTTTCTTTTTGGAATTAATGATTAAATAAACATAATTATCCAGATTGTTACTTTCAAAGTTTTGAATATTATATTTAGTGAGTAATGTTTGTGCTTTCTCCATGGCCAAACTGGCTTCATGTTCACTTGTAGAATTGGCTAGAGCAAATAATTTCTCAACTTTTTTTAACAATCCTTGATGTTGGCAAGAAAAATCTTCATCTTTCCAATGAACTATTCCTCTAGGCAAATCTCCAGTCGCTGAACGAAACTCTTTTGGAACCCCAACTCTATCACAAGCGAGAATAAAATCTGCCCCATGATCACTGGTTGCAGAAAACATGAGCTCATAAACAATTTGATGAGCCATCTCATGCTTAAGCACATTTTTAACAATGTCCCAACTAAAGTTAGAAATTAAATCTGCCGAAATTTCTATTTTACGATAAACAGGATTCCATTTTCCCCAAAAAGATTTCGAATGCACAACCTCAATTGTTGGAACAGATAAACGAAGTTGATACTGATAGCAGATCAAATCATATTCTTCGTTAAGTTGAAGCGCCCATTTTTTTTCGTCATCTAGTTCAAAGTAATCAAATTTCATTTATTATCCCTGCTTCATTTTCTAATGTTTTATAATTTGAAGTTAAATATTTTCTTAAAAAGTGGAGTCACTCGATAAAATATCTTACGCTCAAGGATAGGCCCTTCTTCTTTAATTTCTAGAAGTCCTAATGATAAACAAATACGATAAAGAAATCGAGTGCAAAAACAATTAACATTTTCTATTTCTGGAGTGAAATAACTAAATTCGACTTCATGGACTAACATAGGAAAGGCTTCAAGATAACTTTTTCCAAGCTCTTTATCTAAAATCCAGTCTTGTGCCTTCTTGTTCAAGATATAAATATTAAAAACAGCCGTTTGTTGAATAAGAACCAACTTAGAGTAAGAGTCACCATATCCCCAGTTCCATTTATTAAAAAAAGTTCCAATTAAAGCCTTAAATAATTCAAAGAAATCATCATTACGAATAAGCGTTTCGCCTTTTTTAGTCAGTAAAAATTTACCACTGCGTTTTTTTATAAGACCTGTCATGTCTAAAATATGCTTGAGTCTTGTTAACTGAAGAAGATCGCCTTCTTTGCTTGGAAGACGAGAATATTTTTCTTTTGAAAAAAACTCGTGATAAATTTCAACAACAAATGCTTTGGATAAATATCCTTTTTTAGTTGCTTTAATGAATCCATCATTTTTAAGTTTTTCAAGAAAATAGATGGCCTGTTTCATAAAAGGAATTTTTTCAATTTCTGAAATATTCTTATTTTCAAATCTAAAAATATTATTATCCAAAGAAAACGGTGAATATATAATTCCATGCATGTGCTTAGGAGATAATCCAAGAAAATTGGGCACTCGTAAACTATTCTGATTTGCAGCAATTTTCTGAAGCTCTTCATTCATTTCCTCAAGGGATGAGTATTCTTCATCTTCAAAGTGTTCTCTTATCATCTGAGTAAAATCTGAGGCTGATTTCACCTCGTCGCCTTGAAAATTTCCTTTGATTGGAAAATCAATAAGATTACTTTTCTCCTCTTCAAGACGCATTTTCGTCATAGCAATTGCATGTTTTGAACTATCAATTAAGACTTGATCGCCTAGGATTTTCCTTATCTCCAAAGCTTCTTCAAAACATTCCAAGGCCTCTTCAAAACATCCTATCTGAAAATTAAATTTACCCCGGTGGTGAATCACGAAATGCATATAGTCGAAAACATCCTCTTCTAATTCGCATATCTCTTCAAGATCACAAAACATTTGTTTGACAACTTCGTAACGCCCCTGCCATTGATAGACCTGAGCTAAACGAATCCCATTTTGAACCCAAAGTTCTACCCCTAAATCATGGTTTTCTATTAATGTCATTGCTTCATCCAAATATTGCTCGGCTTCATCAAGGCGTTCAAGTATTCTAGCGTAGCTTCCAAGTTCTCCTAATATCATTATCCGTTCTAAAGGATCTTTAACTTTGTCCAGTTTCAATTTGTTAACTTCAATAAATGACGCCATTGATTTTGGATTATCAGGGACTTCTTGGAGGCTTGTGTTAAATGTGAAAACAAGATTAAATTTATTCATTATATTTTTTTTCTTTTTGCTGGTTGTAGATTCACTCCCATCAAGATGCTGATCATTAAACTGAGTTCCTCTCGGTTGAACATAGCGATACAAATATCATGTTTTAAAGGCTCTTCACAAGAGATATTGAATTACTTTCATAAACGAGCATTGAAAAAGTGGATTTACTTCCAGTTGTTTGCCCGTTAGGGTTTTTTGCTCAGCGTCTTTTTAACATGATCAATGAGTTGATCATCGTATTTGTATGACTAACACGGTTTTTTGGTGTGCGTTAACGAACTTTAACAAGCATCTTGAGTATCGTGGAATGTGCTGTTGAATTAAAATTTAATGATGATTTGAGACGCCTTGATTCAAAAAAAGTAGAGGAATATTGTCATTTAAGATTTTGTTGTAAAAAGCGCGTGAGTCCCATATAAAATTATGACGATTACCAAGAATGACAATAACCAGATTTAATCGGGGAATAATCGAGAGCAAAGAAAGGTAGCCCCATTCATGGCCGTCATGCCAGATTCTTTCTAACCCTTCTTTTTCATCCAAATACAGGCCATATCCATAGTGTTCAAATTCACCGGTATGAATATGAGCGGTCTTCATTTGAGATAGACTATTTGCTGACAAAATTTTGCTCGCACCGCTTAACTCAGTCGCCCATATTTTAAGATCTTCAATATCAGAATATAAACCATGTGAACCACGAAACATCGTTGCATCATCACAGCAGTTTTTTGTTAATCTACTATCTTCGTTTACAAAATAGCCATCCACTTGATTCATGACAACGTTTCTTCGGTGATATTCTCCACTGTTTCTCATATTTAATGGCCTGAAAATTTGTCTTTGAAGAAAATCACCATAGTTTTGTCTTGATACTTTTTCAATTATTTTGGCAAGTATCATATAGGCAAAATTTGAATACGAAAAGATTGTGCCAGGGGCTTGCTGTGTAAGTTCCCCCTTTGTGAAGGCCTGGGATAAAATTTCATCTAGACTGTGATAGGCTGTTCGATCTACATGAATATCATTTTTTAAATCTCTAATCAAACCGGAAGTGTGGGTGAGTAATTGGTGTATGGTGATTTCTGACCAATAAGGTGGTGGATTATTTTTAGGGGCAAGGGGTATATATTTAGATACGGGATCTGTTACGCAAAGTAATCCTTGCTCCTGTAAAATTAAGATTGCGGCCGCGGTGAATTGCTTTGAAAGAGAAGCAATCAAAAATTTTGATTTCATTGTATGAGGCACTTGATGTTCCACTTGGGCGAAACCAAAACTTTTTTCAAAAATGGGATTTCCGTTGTGTAGAATTGAAATATTCCCATGAAATGAATTGTTTTGATGTTGCCATTGCACAATTTCTTCAAGCTGCTGTTCAAGTTCATTTTGATTCGAACTTGTTTTTGAACCTAAAATTAAGGGTGAGTAAGCAATAAAAATTAAAAGAATAATATACCGTTTCACCAGTTCCCCTTGCCGTTGTGTTTAGATAGTTGGCTGTTTTACAGCCGCCACTAGATAAAAAAGATATTTGCTATTATTATCCACACGAGGTCAAAAGTTTAAAAATTTAGTGAATTTTATTTAACTTTGGCATGAAAAGATTTCAACTTTCATTTTGGAGGTAAGAATTGACACAAAAAGGTCGTTGCCTTTGCGGAAAAATTTTGCTTGAAATTACTGGAGAATTTAAGACCATATCACACTCTCATTGTGAGTCGTGCAGACGTTCTCATAGTACTGCATTTGTTTCCTGAGGCAGTTTTTATAAAACACAGTTTAAGAGCTCGCCTTAAGTCCTTCGACATTTTTACACGGAGAGTCTGTCATTAGATTCTTCCGTGCT
>CAYMLA010000245.1:0-4596 GCA_964390785.1 uncultured Bdellovibrionales bacterium
ATTGATATATAATATCTCAATTTTAAGGAGTAGAGAGTGAGTTTTATCTTTCAATCAGTGTTTGAAATTGTTAGAGAAATTTTTTTGTTATTTCATAGTATGTCCGCCTATCTTTTACTTGGTTTTGCCTTGGCCGGATTTCTTAAGCTTTTGCTTCCAGAAAAAAAACTTCAAGCGTGGTTAAGTCGTGATAACTTGGCATCTGTTGTTAAAGCGGCTCTTATTGGTGCCCCTTTGCCAATTTGTTCATGTGGCGTTATTCCTTTATCTGCTCATTTACGTCAATCTGGTGTTGGTCGGGCGGCAACTGTTTCTTTTTTAGGTTCAACGCCAACAAGTGGTGTGGATTCTTTTTTTGCGACCTATTCTATGCTAGGACTTCCTTTTGCTTTGATTCGTCTTATGTCTTCTTTTATTGTTGGTATTTTTGCTGGAATTTTAAGTTTGATTTTTAATAAAGAAAAGCAATCTCCTCCCATTGTTTTTCAGGGGCGACTGAATCAAAGCGGCAATGAATCTCATTCTTCTGTTTTGGCCAAAATACGTGGTGCGCTTCAATATGGTTTTTTTGACCTTATTGGTTCAGTTTCAAAGTGGATTTTGTTGGGGGTGACTCTTGGTGGTGTTATCGCTTGGGCTCTTCCACCTTCGTTTATTGAACAATTTCTTGGAAGTTTGTGGCTTTCTTATTTGATTATGCTTGTTATTGGAACTCCTATTTATGTTTGCTCTATTGGAGCTATTCCTATAGCAACAGCTCTTGTGATGAAAGGCCTTTCGCCAGGAGCAGCTCTTATTTTCTTAATTGCAGGTCCTGCTACAAGTATGGCTACAATTGCTTTTCTTTGGGGACAGCTTGGCTTTAAATCTTTGTTTTTGTATATATTAGCCATTATTATTGTGTCTTTAGGATTTGGTGTAGGACTTGATTATGGGGGGGCATATTTTGGATACAATGCAACTCATATGCATACAGACCTTTTGCCTTTTTATTGGAATCTTTTTTTTACAGTCGTTTTAGGAGGACTTATGTTCTGGAATATGATTCAGACCATTTTTTTAAGAAAACGAGTGTCATCAGAATTTAATGATGGTCATAAAGTCATGGTTATTGTTCCAGATATGACTTGTAGTCAATGTCAAGCTAAGTTGGAGGGCGCATTTTCTAAAAATTCTCAAATTAAGGCTGCTCGTTTTAATCTTGAGAAAAAAACAATCGAGATTGAATCAGAGTTAAGCGCTTCAACAATTCATGATCTTATCAAAGCTGCGGGTTATTCACCTCAGAGTAAAATTTAGCTTCTTGCGCATAGAGGTTGATGTAAATCTTCTTTTGGACGGCACTTCTGTCGCTCTTAAAATCAATTGAAATTGTTTTTTTATTTATTATATTTTTGAATTGAATTAAGGGGGAACTTAGCTTTGACTCTTTAATTTTAACTTGAGTATAATATAAGAAATTCGTTGGCTTCGCTCAAATCTCACTGCGACGTACTTAATGTACGATTCGTTCGATTTGAGCTCGCGCGCCTCAAATTTGACTATTTTGTAGCAGCCAAACACTTAGTGCAGGGGAGAATCTAGCGTGTCTGAAATTTCGGTTTTTTTTTCTTGGTTGGTTTCATGGGTTTGGGGACTTCCTTTGGTGATATTGCTCCTTGGTGGTGGTCTTTATTTGTTTTTTCAATCTGGATTTTTGCCTTTTCGAGGCATGGGGCACGCCTTTATGTTGTTAATAGGTCGTTATGATGAGGATGACCTATTTGCTGAAGGGCAGATTAGTCATTTTAAGGCTCTTTCCAATGCTCTGGCAGCAACCATTGGGCTGGGAAATATTGCAGGAGTGTCTGTTGCTATTTATCAAGGTGGTCCAGGAGCCATTTTTTGGATGTGGATCGCTGCTATAATTGGTATGAACACGAAGTTTTATGAGTGCACCCTTGCTATGATTTATCGAGGGAGAGATTCTCAAGGAGAAGTTCAAGGGGGTGCCATGTATGTTATTTTGAAAGCTTTTCCAAAACCATTTCATTTTTTAGCCTATTTATTTTCTTTTTTTGGGCTCATCGGTTGTTTAGCTCTTTTTCAAATGAATCAAATATCTGTGTTTTTACAAAGTCAATTTTCTGTTGACCCTCTGATTTTAGGGATTAGTACTGCTCTTGTTGTCGCTTATGTTTTAAAAGGGGGAATTAAGCGCATTGCATCGGTAACATCTTCTTTAGTTCCATTAATGTGCCTATTGTACGTTTCGTGTTGTATTGTCATTTTAGTGATGAATGCAGAACAAATTCCTTCTCTTTTTTTGCTTATATTCAAGGAAGCTTTTTCGGGTTCCTCTGTTGTTGGGGGAGTTGTAGGGCTTGGTGTAAAAGAAATTTTTCAAATTGGAGTTAAACGAGCGGCTTTTTCTAACGAAGCAGGAATTGGAACGGCCCCTATGGCACATGGAAATGCTAAAACAAAAGAGCCGGTCAGAGAAGGTTTAGTGGCCATGTTAGGACCACTGATTGACACCTTGATTGTTTGCACGATGACCGCACTGGTGGTTTTAATTTATTTGCCTGAGTTAAAAATAGATGAGATGTCTGGAATTTTAATGACGTTAAAAGTTTTTGAATTGTCATTTCCTGTTTTTGGTGTTTGGCTGTTAGGGGGAGCGGTTTGTTTGTTTGGTTTTACAACAATTATTGGAATGGCTAATTATAATCAAAAGTGTTGGGATTTTATTTTTCGAGATAAATTCATTTTTGGTCATAATATGTTTGTTTTTGTATTTTGTAGCACTCTTGTTTTTGCTTCCATTTCAGCTCCTATTGATGTGGTTAATATTATAGATTGTGGGATTGGTCTAATGGTCATTCCTAACATGATAGCGACGTTGTTTTTAGCACATAAAGTAAAAAAAGCATCAATTGATTATTTTCAACGTTTGCCAGAATTGAAGAGATAGTGACTTACAGTATTCAGATTTCAGGGAAATAAATTTTGATAAGCTGAAAAATTGATAACTGAAGGTTGTAGATGAAGCAAAGTGGAGTTTATATTATGAAACGTATTTTTATTTTTTTATTGATATTATCATTTTTGTTTCTTTTTGGCTTATATATTTTTGATTTAAAATGGTTTTTTGATTTTCATTCAAGTCGAGTTGAAGAAAAGGATTTTAGACAGTATTTGGTTTCTCTCAAAGGCAAGCAAGAGTTAGTTTTAGCGGAGCTAGAAACTTCAGAAGTGATTACTCATGAATTTGGTCCTTATGAAGCAGAAGTGTTGAAAACTTACTTTATTCCAATTCCAGGTTCGGGAATGACTTTCCGAATGGAAATCCCTGTGACGTTTTATTATGCCGTTGAATTGGATCACCCATGGGAAATTAAAATGAGCCAAAGCAAAATAGATGTTTTTGCTCCGGCATTAATTATTTTGAATCCAGCTCCTGATATTAGTGGAATTAAATTTGAAACAAAAGGGGGATGGATTCGTTTTGATAAAAAAGAGCTTCATTCAAAGTTTTTTTCACAAATCACTCCTCTTTTGAAGCAACGCGCTTTTGAGACTCAAAACTTTCAACCCGCGATTTTAATGGCTGAAACATCATTAAAAAATCTTGTTTTAAATTGGGTCAATCAACAAAACAATTCTCAATTTTTAGGCTCAATTCATGTGTCTTTTGAAGAGCAGAATCGATATATCAAAAATGATTGAATTCAGAACTCGTTTTAAAAGGAATTCAATGGGACAAAACTTTCGCCTCTGTTGATATCAAAATTAACAAAAATTTATTTTAAATTTGTCTCATTTTAACATTGATAAAGTGTCAGTAGTTATTGGGTGGCTGCAGATAAGGCAGTGATTCAGTGACGCAAATTGTGTCACTGTTTAACATTTAGAGGCTTTGTATTTTGTGAAATTGTGTTTAATTCGATATAAACGTTTTTAAATTGGCTCAATATTGGTTCAATACTTGCTCAATATATAGTGACTGCTGCAAAATAGCCTTGCAGCAACCACTATTTATTGAGTTTAATTTTTAAGCTTTAGGAGTTGTAAACATGAAAAAATATTCAATTCAAATTTTATTGGGATTTATATCTCTTATCGGTTTTCTTATTGTTGGATGTACTGCAGAAATGCGTCACATTGGAAAAGATTCAAATGATTCCGATTTGGTCAAGCCTCCTCAAGTTCAATCTGAACAGGAGAATAAAAAACAAGATTCATCTAACAAAGACCCTGAACCAGAAAGAGCTGAATCTGGAAAAAATATTCCTGATACCGATGAAGGGGGAAAAAGTAAATCAATAAGTCCAGGAAATGAGCCTTTAAAACCAATGCCCAAGCCTCAACAAAATTCGGGTGCAATTAGTGACAAGCCAAAAGCAAAACCTCCAACACGAATAAATTTAAACACAGAAGAAAATGAGATCATAAAACTAATTAATGAGTTTAATCGAAATAGGAAAAGCCCAAATAAAGCAGAAATTCATTTTTTACTTGTTTTGGATACTTCAGGCTCCAATACTCATGAATTAAATAATCTAAACAGTGGAGTTTTAAGATTTTTGCAACAACTTCTTGATTCTCCGCTTGCTA
>CAYMLA010000246.1:0-4572 GCA_964390785.1 uncultured Bdellovibrionales bacterium
CTTCTTCGGACGTTTCGTCTTTGGTCTCTTCGACGTCGACGGCTGCTCGGTATCTGTGTCGGGATCCGAGAGGATGACTCCGTCGTCTTCGTCCGCTTGAGGCTCTTCAAATGATTCATCAAAAAATGAATTGAAAAAACGCTTAGATCATTGGCATAAGGGAATTGAGTTGTTGAAAATATAAATTAAATCATTATATAGTGCCATTACTCATTTTTAACAGGAGACATAAAAATGTATAAAATTGTTTTGATTCGACACGGTGAAAGTCAATGGAATAAAGAAAATCGCTTTACAGGCTGGAAAGATATTGATTTGTCAGACAAGGGTCGAACAGAAGCTCAAAAAGCGGGTGAATTATTAAAATCAGAAGGGTTTGTTTTTGATATTGCATTTACTTCTGTTTTAAAACGTGCCATTCGAACCTTATGGCTTGTGCTTGATCAGATGGATTTAATGTGGGTCCCCGTTATTCGATCGTGGCGGCTTAACGAAAGACATTATGGAAGTCTTCAGGGTTTAAACAAAGCAGAAACGGCCGCCAAACATGGTGACGAACAAGTTCATATTTGGCGTCGAAGCTATTCAACGCCACCTCCCGCGCTAGAGATTAATGATGAACGTCATCCTAGAAATGATGTGCGCTACAAATACATTGATCCAAATGAATTGCCCTCTTGTGAAGCCCTTAAACATACGGTTGATCGTTTTTTGCCGTGTTGGGAGCTAGAAATTATTCCTCAAATTGAAGCTGGCAAAAATGTTCTCATTGTTGCTCATGGAAACAGTTTGAGATCCCTTGTTAAGATTTTGGATCAAAAATCAGAAGATGAAATTATGAAGATCAATATTCCAACAGGGATTCCTCTTATTTATGAACTTGACGAGCAGTTAAAACCAATAAAAAGCTATTACCTTGGTGATCAAGAAGAAATTCAAAAAGCCATGCAAGGAGTGGCCAATCAAGGAAAGTCTGCAAGTCAATAATTATGAGTAATAAACTAAAAGAACTTATAAGCTCAAAGTCTATTTTAATTGCTGATGGTGGAATTGTCACTTCACTTTATGATCGTGGATTTTACATCAATCGAAATTTTGACGAATTATCTTTAACTCATCCCAGTGATGTTCAGTCAGTCAGTGAAGGCTTTTTAAAAGCCGGCGCTAATCTTCTTCATACCAATACATTTTCGGCGACACTTCCTCATTTAACTAAGTATGGCTTACAAGATTGTTTTGAATCCATTCTTCTTAAAAGTTGTGAAATTGTCAATGAAGTGGCTCAAGATCAAGCCTGCACCTTAGCGGCCATTGTTCCCTTGGGAGTTTTGCTGGAACCAATTGGACCAACTAGTTTAAGTGAAGCGAGAAGCTTATTTAAGCAGGCTGTCGCTATTTTTGAAAAAGGAAATATTGATGGATATAGTTTAAGGCATTTTCATGATCTTAAAGAGCTTGAACAAGCTGTTATTGCGATTCGATCTCTTTCTGATCGACCTATTTTAGCGCATATTTCATTAAATGAAAATTTTAAAACGTCCTTTGGAAACAGTTTAGAAGCGTTTGTTTTTTTCGCTGACAAATATGATTTAGATGTCATTGGTTTTTCTGGTAATGGCGGTCCCAGTAGTGTTTTTTCAGCATTAAAAAAAATTAAGCTCTTAACTTCTCGTCCAATTAGTGTTTTACCCAATGCGGGATTGCCAAGAATGATTAATGATGAGTATTTTTTCTTGGCCAATCCAGATTATATTTCAAAATACACCAAAAGAATGGTTCTTGCGGGAGCAAAAGTGGTTGGCGGCAGCTCAGGAATTCACGCTGATCATATTAAAGCGATGTCAAGTGCTGTTCGTATGCTCAATCCAGCTCAAATCGATATTAAGCATTTATTTGTAACAGAAACAACAAAAAGAAATGAAGTTTTAGAGAATTTTCAACCGACTTCTTTAAATAAAAAATCAAAATTAGGACAAAAACTTGCATCAAAAGAAAAAATTTTATCCGTTGAGATCAATCCTCCAACAGGAATAGAAATTGAAAAATTTGATCAAAACTGTCGTTTTTTAACTCAACAAGGGATCGATTTTATTAATATCCCCGACGGAGCCCGCGCAATGGCTCGAATGAGTTCCTTTCACACGTCAAGTTATGTTCAATCCAAATTTAATTTAGAACCCCTTGCTCATTTGACTTGTCGAGATCGAAATTTAATTGGCTTGCAATCGGATCTTCTTGGAGCACACGTGAATGGGATTCGAAATCTTTTGCTTATCACAGGAGACCCCCCTAAACTGGGCAACTGTCCAGATGCAAAAGGCATTTATGATGTTGACTCGATTGGATTAATTCATATCGTATCACAACTCAATAAAGGACTTGGACTCGGAGGCTCACAGTTTGGTCATCCGACAGAATTTGTTATTGGAGCGGCTCTTAATCCGACATCCGTTAATATTGAATTAGAAATTCAAAGATTCAAATATAAAATTGAAGCTGGAGTTGATTTTTTTATCACTCAACCCATTTATGATTTTGATCTTTTATCGAGGTTTTTAGATAAAATCAAAATCGATTTTCCTCCCATTGTAATTGGAATTTGGCCATTGGTGAGCTTACGCAATGCTGAATTTTTAAAAAATGAAGTCCCCGGTGTAAGTGTTCCTGATTGGGTTCTGTTAGAAATGGAAAAGGCTGGCGACGACAAAGAAGAAGCAATAAAAAGAGGTTTTGAAATTGCTTTAAAAACAATGAATCAAGCCTCTTCTTTTGCCGCTGGATTTCAGGTCAATGCCCCCTTTAATAAAGTAAAACTGGCCGTGGATGTTATTAATGCCCTTTAAAGTCAATGTGACATTATCTAAAGAGGCTTTAGGAGGGTCTCCAGAACAAAAATGGGAGATCAAAGCTTCCGGCTTTGCTTGTTCCTTGCTTCAATTATTACAAGAAAATGAAATTCCAATACGCTCAAATTGCATGGGAAAAGGACAATGTCGTCAATGTCGAGTAAAAGTAATCTCTGGGATCGCTGCTCGATCAATAAAGGATGAACTTATTTTTTCAAAAGAAGAGTTGCTTCAGGGATGGCGATTAGCCTGCGAACTGAGACCCAAGGTAAATCTTTCTATTGAGTTGCCTTTTATTTATAATTTAAAAGAAAATTTCGAGTTTTATCGTGCTCCTGTTTCTGATTGGAAAATCTTAGTCGATATCGGAACCACAGGGATAGAAGTCGCTGCTCTTGATAAAGAAGGCCTCTGGTCCAAAGTGACCGGATTAAATCGTCAGATCCCAATGGGTGCAGACGTAATAACTCGTTTGGATTGGGCAATAAAAAACGGCATAGAAAAATTAAATCAAAAAATTTTAGATCAAATTTTTCAATGGACCGATAAAATCAATTTGTTTCAGAAAAACAATTTGTTTTTATTTAATAAACAATTTTTTTTTGTTGGTAACTCAGCAATGATTTCTTTTTTAATGAATTTAAAAATTGATTCGTTGGCTGTGTACCCTTATCAACCCGAACAAAGTGGAAACTTCATCCATAAGATTGAAAAAAATTATGAATTCTTTGCTTTACCTCTTCTTCATGGTTTTATAGGAAGCGATTTATATGCTGAAGCCTTCTGGATTTTTCAAAACAAAGGCCTTAAAACCTCTTGGATGATTCTTGATGTTGGAACAAATTCGGAGATTTTATATTGGGATTGTGAAAAATTATGGCTTTCAAGTGCTCCTGCCGGCCCAGCTTTTGAAGGCGCGACGATCAGCATTGGAATGCGCGCAGAGACGGGCGCCATCTCAGAATTGATTTGGAATAATGGCTTTTGGACTTATAAAGTTATTGGTGGAGATTTAGCGAAGGGCGTTTGTGGTTCTGGCTTAGTGAGTTGGATTGAACAAGCCGTCTCTCATGAATTGATCAATTGTGATGGAGAAATTTTAAGTCCTAACGCCGTAAAAATCACCGATCAATTGAGTTTTTTACAAGAAGACGTCCGAGCCTTTCAATTGGCCAAATCAGCCATTCAAACAGGAATGGAACTCTTAATAAGCAAGAGCCTATGCCACCCAGAAACTCTTTTTTTATCCGGCGCCTTCGGAAGTCATTTGTCAATTGATCGTTGTCAAAAAATAGGTTTGCTCCCCTTGCTTCCAAACGGATCAATTCAGCCCATGGGAAATTTAGCCCTTCAAGGACTAACAAACTGGGTTCAAGCCAGCAAACAAGACAAAGAGTCCTTTCATCAATGGATAATGAACTCACTTGCCCCTGTTGAGTTGGCTATGGAAAATGATTTTCAAGATAAATTTATTAAAAATATGGTTTTGAGGGAACAAGAATGAATAAAGGTCGATATCAAGAATTTCGTTTAGCCTTAAAAAAGAAGCATCTTGTTTTAGATGGCTCAATGGGAGCATTGCTTCAAGCCAAAGGATTACCTGCCGGATATGCTCCAGATCTTTGGAACCTCGAGTGTCCGGATAAAATTAAGTCTGTTCATCAAGAGTATGTTCGAGCCGGCGCCGACATCCTTATTACAAACACCTTTGGTTCAAGCCGTTGGC
>CAYMLA010000247.1:0-4566 GCA_964390785.1 uncultured Bdellovibrionales bacterium
GCGTAATGATAAATTTGCTTAAAAAAACGAGATCTGGGAGTCTTATAGTATATCACTTAAATGAAAAAAAAAACAATTATTGTAGCGTGTTTCAACTTGATACAAATTGGCCATTTAGTAACGATTAGTAAATAGAGGTTGATGCGAAATTATGAAAGTAGATCTTATAAACAGAATAAAAAGACCACACAACACCTCACTTTAGTCGTATTTTATGTGCTCACCTTAAATAGTTTACTGATATTTTAAAGTTGTCTATTTTTTTGACGATAAGAATTTAGATGGTTTTTGTTGTTCAACAAATAAACATTGGAGTGTTTGCATGATTAATTGGGATGAGTTTGAACATATACATGTCATTAAAAAGTTAAAAGAAATTCTCAATTCTTGGTGGACTATTGACCTCGTTTTCACTGATGAGTTCGGAAATTTAAAAGGATTTGAACCTGGTAAAACAAAACTCATTAATCCATCTGTTGCCACTTTGCTTGAACGCGAACCCTCAAGAGAAAGTTTAAAGGAATGTGTCAATGCAACCTTAGATGATTTAAAACTATCCGATCAAAAATATAGCATTCGAAAATGGAATATGGCAGGATTTGATGTAGCGATTTTTCCCATTATAATTGACAACGACTTAATGGGAACTGTTGTTGGATTAGGGTTTTTAAAAGACAACCAATCTCCACACCGATTAACTGAAATTCGTGATCGTCTTGCCGCATTTGGTTGCTCGAGTCATTTGGTTGACACAGCCTTAACCAAAATCACTTATTTAGAAGAAAGCGACCGAACTCATTTTGTTCAAATTGTTGAATTAGTTGCACAAGAAGTTGCCACTTTACATCTTGAAATCACTTCTCGAGAAAATCGAATCCGAGAGCTTAATAAAGAACTTGGTAGTCGCTATAAATATGATAATATGATTGGAAAATCTAAACCCATGCAAAGTCTCTATGCTTTACTGGATAAAATAAAAGCAGCGGATTCAACTGTTCTCATTCAAGGAGACAATGGAACAGGAAAAGAGTTAATCGCCAAATCAATTCACTATAACTCACATCGAAAAGACAAACCTTTTGTTATTCAAAATTGCTCGGCATTTAATGATAATTTATTAGAATCTGAATTATTTGGACACATTAAAGGCTCATTCACTGGAGCTTCAAAAGACAAAAAAGGTCTTTTTGAAATGGCTGATAAGGGCACATTTTTTCTTGATGAAATTGGAGACACCTCTCCCACAATGCAAGTAAAACTCTTGCGTGTATTACAAGAAGGCACATTTATGCCGGTTGGCAGCACTGAATTAAGACGAGTTAATGTTAGAATCATTGCTGCTACAAATAAAAAGTTACGCGAAATGGTTGAAGACGGAAGCTTTAGAGAAGATCTCTACTACCGACTCAATGTCATTAACTTAAGAGTACCTCCATTAAGAGAAAGAAAAGAAGACATCCCGTTACTTGTTGATTATTTTCTCAATACTTCAGCCGAAGCTTCTGGAATAAAAAAAACAATCACCAAACGAGCGTTAGAAAAACTCTATGATTATCCTTGGCCAGGAAATGTAAGAGAATTGCAAAATGAAATTGAACGACTCATTGTCTTGTCTGGAAGTGATATAAAACTAAACTATGAAATGCTCTCTCCTAAAATCATTGAAGCTTCAGAAAAAGGAAAAGTTCAAGGTGCAAGACTACAAGGGCGCCTAAAAGATGCTCTTGAAGAACTCGAAAGAGAAATGATCAAAGAAGGTCTAAGACGAACCGGCTGGAACAAATCAAAACTTGCAAAAGAACTTGGAATCAGTCGAGCCGGTCTAATTATGAAAGTTGAAAAATACGGTTTAGACAAGCGAAAAATGACTCGCGGATAAGTATATCGCAGTGAGATTTGAGCGAAGCCAACGAAGAAGTTGGCTGTTTTGCAACATACCTAAAGTGACTGTTTCAAGTTGACTTTTTTGCAGCAGCCACTATTTACGCAGCCAGCTATACTCTATTGTTATTAATCTTGAAATTTTAATTTTTTAAGCTAATTTATACTTAATTTTGACAAAAAAAATGGAGTATAATTTATGTTTATCGTTACTGGTGCAAATGGCTTTATTGGAAGTGCAATTGTTTGGGAGCTTAATCAAAAAGGCATTAAAAATATTGTATGCGTTGATACAATTTCAAATAAAAACCGTTCTGAATATCTTAATCGCTTAAATTATTCTGATTTTTTATTAAAAGATGATATTTGGAATTATTTAAGCAAAAATAAAACAAGCGTTGATTGGATCATTCACATGGGTGCTTGTTCATCAACAACAGAAACAAATGAAGCCTTTCTTGATGAAAACAACTACTCTTACTCTAAACGTCTGTTTGAATGGTCTCGCATCCACAACATACCTTACATCTATGCGAGTTCAGGAGCCACTTATGGTGATGGCTCTCTTGGATTTGATGACAACGTTGACCCTCAAAAACTTCGCCCACTTAATCTCTATGGAGAATCAAAAATTAAAATGGATCGATGGGCTGTTTTACAAAATATAACTCCCCCTTTTTGGTATGGCCTTCGTTTTTTTAATGTTTATGGCCCAAATGAATATCACAAGAATGAAATGTCTAGTGTTGTTTTTAAAGCCTTTAACCAAATTAAAAATACCGGAAAATTAAATCTTTTTCGTTCACATCATCCTGATTATAGCGATGGAATGCAGCTTCGTGATTTTGTTTATGTTAAAGACATCACTCATTGGATTATTGAGTTTATCGATAAAAAGCCAAAATCAGGTCTCTATAATATGGGTGCTGGTCAAGCTCGTAGCTGGTTGGATCTCGCTCATGCCGTGTTTAAAGGACTTCAAATGGAACCGAAAATTGAATGGATAGACATCCCTGAATCAATTAGAAATCAATATCAATACTACACTCAAGCCAATATTACAAAACTCCTTCAGCAAAATATTTCTGAACCACAATGGGCTCTTGAAAAAGGAATAAATGACTACATTTGTTCTTACTTATTACAAAATGAACCTTATTTAAAAACAATATTAGATTAAAAAAACAACTTTTAGAAAAATGATAATTAGTGGCTGTTTTGCAGCAGCCACTAATTATTAAAGTGGAGTTCATGTTATGCTTTATCCAATAAGCGTTGTATTAGTTCGAACTCTTTATGCTCGCAACATCGGAGCATCGGCAAGAGCGATCGAAAACATGGGATTATCTCGACTTGTTCTTATTGATCCACAATGTGAAATTGATTACTCCGCCAAACAATCAGCAGCCAATGCTCAATCCCCACTTGAAAATCGAATTGTTTATCAAAATTGGATGGAATTTTACAAGCATGAAGGAGAGGGCTTACGTGTCGCCTTCACAGCTCGAGATGGTCGCGATCGAATGATTGTCAACTTTGAATCCTTTTGTAAAAAAATACCATTTGATGAAGTTTATTGCTCCAATTGGAAAAAACACACTTACCTTATTTTTGGCCCAGAAGATCATGGCCTAAATTCAAACGACCTTCAGTTTATTCATTATGCCACTTATCTACCCACTTATGGAAAAAATAAAAGTCTAAATCTTGCTCAGGCTGTTCTTTTAAGCTTATTTATTTCAAGACAAAATTGGTCTTCTCCACCAGAATTAAGCCCCACAGAAAAACTCATCTCAACACTTGAGCCTTTGCAGTTTCCCGATGATGCCATTCAAAATTGGCTTGAACTCTTAGGCTTTTCTTCTGAAGGTCGAAGAATTAGTGCATACACAACCCTCAAAAGACTTCTTCTTCATAGCGTTCCAACCCCAAAAGAAAAACAAGTTCTTGAAAAAATTTTATACCAAACCATTCGCAAACTTAAAACAAACAATTGGGGAAAACCCACTCCTGATTAAAGACGGACATAAAATAACAAAATATCTGTTGATCGATCATTGATCAGTTTTTAACATCGCACTTAAGACCAATAATCCAATGAATTAATCGACTAGAATCAGGTTTCTCTTCATATAAATTATCATACAATATTAATGTTCCTGATCCTAATCCTGATCCTGTTTCACTGATATATTCAAGTAATAAATTACTATCACTATAAGAATAAACAGGTTCTGACACTCCAAGATACTCTTCATCTAAGGACAAACTTGTTTTAAAAGCAAAGGGTTCATCCTTTACATTAGAAATTATTAATTCGTAATCTTCATATCCTACAAGTCCCGATGAAATAGAATAATTTTCAATAAAAAAGCCTTTAATATCAGTAAACTTTTGATTAATACGAGCGCTATCGGCTTCGAATTCTTTAAAAGCAATTTTATCTTGTTTATCGTAAGTAGCCATTTGAGGATTAGTAACAGGAGCTAATTCCATAAAGGGTTCGCCTTCCATTCTACACTCTACAGTAACAGTTTCTTCAGTACTACAAAATGCTTGATTCACTCCAAAATTAAATGCAATCAAGGAAGTTAAAATTGAAAGTATTAAAATTAATTTAAACATAATTTTCTCCTTGTAATATAAATCTACACAGTGAAAATACTCTATTTTTCAATTAAACGG
>CAYMLA010000248.1:0-4560 GCA_964390785.1 uncultured Bdellovibrionales bacterium
ATGTGCGCCTCATTCGATTTGAGCTCGCGCGCCTCAAATTTGACTATTTTGCAACAGCCACTATTTACCGGCACCAGTAAAAACTGATTTATCAATGCCTAAAATTATTTTAAGTGCCGTAGCAATTGAGCCTATTCCAATTCCAATTAAAATCGCTCTTTGAGCGGCCACATTGGGGTAATCTAAAATCCAATCTTTTAACACTGGAATATAAGACGAAATCATCTCTCCCGTTGGGACTTGAGCAAGCATAACAATAATGGCTGACACAAGAAGAAGGCCTGCCGAAAAAGATTTTAATCGAAAACTTCGAAAGGCTGCCGATGCAATATAAAAAGCAAGAAGAGAAAACATTGTCGATTCAAGAGGAGCCATTACATTTAAAAAAAGATCATTAAATAAAGTTCCTGGTTTAATCCCACCAAAAAAACCAATCAACGTCATTGCAAAAAAAGAAACAATGGTGATAAGAGCAAAATAACGATTGGGGTCTTCTTTATTAAGAGACTTTTTGTAGTAAGTTCGAATCATGCTCACCACTCCAACAAGCATCGCTCCACCGCTGACAATAACACCCCAAGTGGCCGCTTCCTCCCAAAGAATTTGCATCAAATTATGGGGAACATAGAAGTAGAGAAACGTAAACAAACCAACGCCCAATGTTAGCAGAAAAGGCACTGTTTTCTTAAAAAACATGGTTTAACCTCCGGTAAAAAATTTATCGACTCCAGAAACCCCAAACAGGTGAGCCAAAAATCCAACAATTAATAAAATCATAATAACAAGTTTCACATAATCTTGTCCTTTAAGGCCGCCAAGAAGTCGAACGTCACTTCCCATAAAAGCACCTGCAGCATAAAGTTCTTCACCAATCAAAGTGTAATCACATGAAACAATAAAAAACGGAATTTGAGAAATCGAATCTGTTCCTGCAATTTGAATTGCGCCCGTCATTGATCCCGATTCAGAAAGAATAAGAGACTCCGCCATAAAGTAACCCAAAAAGAAATTGGCTGCGGGTTTTTCACGAGCCATAATACCGGCAATACCAGCAGCATAAGCAAATTGACGATCCGTTAAAAAATAAATATCTTCTGGACGATAAGCATCAGGATGCCCCGTTTTTTGAAAAGCACTTTTACACACCTCATCAGTGACGGTATAAACGACAGGGTTAAAATTAGGGATCACCATTCGAGTGCCATATTCAGCAACAGTTTCTGCAACCTTTGATAGAATAGAAATTGAAGCCAATGTTGAAATATCCTCAATTGCTGCTATTCCAGGAGAATAAATAATCGGCTTACCCATTTCTGTTGCGCGTCCAACCGCATCTTCAATGGCTTTAACGCCTGGCAAAGGACGAATATAAAGCTGTTTTCCTAAACGAGCAATTTTTATAAAAACCAAAATAATAATTATAGTTAACAAAGAGAAAATAAGGTTCGGAGTTGTTTTAGTATTAAACCATTGAGGTTTAGACATAAAGGGACCAAAATCTTTCGATTTATAAAGTGTTTTTCCCTCAGCTCCTTGAAATTCAAGATAATATAAATAAGGAGTATAATCTTTAAGATTATTTTTATCTGAAAACTCAACCGAAGACGAATTTAACTCCTTAACCTTTTCGTACTCCGATTCGTCTAAATTTTTTCTAAAAACAAGAATATTTTGAATTTCTTCTTTAAGAGGTTCATCATTGATTGTCCAAGAAAGATCCAGCGACCCCCCACGATCATTAGGAGTATCAATCCCTTTAAAATCAATCGGTCCTTCACCTTCCAATAAAATAAGCCTATTTTCTTCCAACTGAACAGGATCAACAGAAAGAACCTCTTCTTGTGCTTGAGCATTAAACCCCAGCAACAAGGCGGTAAGGAAAATAAAATTAAAAAAAGTGAACTTTGACTGTATTTGTGTTTTTACCATCTAAAATCCCTCTTATTTGTTTGGTTTTCGCCACAACAATTGCATAAATCCCATAAAAGCTTACTAAAAATCAAGCAGTTTACCACTATTTTCTTTTTATTTTTTAAAAAGTGACGGTTCGCCCCATGAAGCAGCAAGCAGAAGAGCTTCCGATCAATCGTTGTTTGACTCAAAAAATATTTTAGGATACTTTGCCGAAAGGCTATTTCTTTATTTTTACAAATTATTATAAATTACTAACTTAATATTAATAAAATGACTTATTCATTAAGTTAGTAATTTAAGTAGTGGCTGTTTTGCAGCAGCCACTACTTAAATAAAGGATCGTTAGGATGTCTGAAAAAAAACTTGATGTAATCATCGCCACAGATTGTGGAAGCACAACCACTAAAGCAATTCTTATTGAAAAAGTGGATGGTGTTTATCGACAAACATTCCGCGGAGAAGCTCCAACAACAGTTGAAGCTCCCTTTGAAGATGTCACCAAAGGGGTCCTCAATGGAATTCAAGAAGTTGAGGAGCTTTCAGGACGAACCATTCTTGATGGTGAAACCATCATTATGCCTGCCGAAGGAAACCGAGGCGTGGATGCCTATATTTCTACAAGCAGTGCCGGCGGAGGCTTACAAATGATGGTTGCTGGGGCGGTTAAAACAATGACAGCCGAAAGCGCTCAAAGAGCGGCCTTGGGTGCTGGAGCCATTGTAATGGATGTTTTGGCGTCCAATGACAAGCGCTTGCCTCATCAAAAAATTGAACGCATACGACAATTAAGACCAGATATGATTTTACTTTCGGGTGGAACAGATGGGGGCACCATTAAGCACGTGGTTGAATTAGCCGAATATATAGGAGCGGCCGACCCTAAACCTCGTTTAGGAATTGGATACAAATTGCCCATTTTGTATGCCGGAAACCGAAAGGCTCGTGATGAAGTTAAGGCTATTCTTGAAGAAAAAATGGAATTAGTAATTACAGAAAATTTAAGACCCACTCTCGAAAAAGAAAATTTAATGCCTGCACGACTAAAAATCCAAGATTTATTTTTAGAACATGTGATGGCGCAAGCTCCCGGTTATAAAAAATTAATGGAAATGACTTCGATTGATATTATGCCAACACCAGGTGCTGTTGGACAAATCATGCAAACAATTGCCCAAATTAACGACATTAATGTTATTGGCGTTGATATTGGTGGCGCAACAACGGATGTTTTTTCTGTTTTTGGAGAAGTTTTCAATCGAACGGTCAGTGCCAATTACGGAATGAGTTATAGCATTTCAAATGTTTTAGCTGATGCATCACTTGATAATGTGATGAGATGGCTTTCTTTTGAAGTTGATGAAAAGGACGTTAGGGATAGAATTAAAAATAAAATGATTCGACCAACAACGATTCCTCATTCACTGGATGAACTTAAAATTGAACAAGCCATCGCAAGAGAAGCCCTTCGACTGTCTTTTGACCAACACAAACAATTGGCTGTTGGCTTAAAAGGTATTCAACAAACCAGAACAGTGGCTGAGGCTTTTAGTCAATCTGACAGTGGACAATCTATTATTGACATGATGAAGCTTGATATGATTGTAGGAAGTGGTGGAGTTCTTTCTCATGCTCCACGCAGAAATCAATCCCTGTCAATGATGATTGATTCTTTTCAACCTGAAGGAATAACACTTTTGACGGTTGATAGTATTTTTATGATGCCTCATTTGGGTGTTTTATCCAAAATGCATCCTGAAGCTGCAACTCAAGTTTTTGAAAAAGACTGCTTGATTTATTTAGGCACTTGCATTGCTCCTGTTGGAGAAGCTCGACCTAACACTAAAATTTTAGATTTCAAAGTCAGTTTAGGTGGAAAACAGGTTCAAGAATCGCTTCATTTTGGTGAAATGAAACGATTTAATTTAAGCCTCGGAGAAAGTGTTGAAGTCGAATTGATCCCTTATAAGGGATTTGATGTTGGCGCTGGTCGCGGAAAAACTTTAAAAACAACTGTTAAAGGCGGATTGGTTGGTTTGGTTTTTGATGGCCGAGGAAGACCCATTACACTGCCAAAAGATCCCAATGAAAGAAAAGCAAAAATCATTGAATGGAATAAATTGTTGGATCTCTATCCAGCTTATTAAATGAGTTGGCTGTTTAGCAACAACCGTTCATTAAGGGAGGAAACATAATGGCTCATGCTTATACACCTGGATTAAGAGTTTCAAAAAAAACAATCATCCAATCAAGTCGAATTCTGCCCCTTAAGGGAGAAGTGCTCAAAAAAATTGGAGATCAAGTAACACGAGATGAAGTTGTTGCTCGAACAGACCTTCCTGGAAATGTTATTTCTTTAAATGTCGCTAATATTCTCGGCATTAATGCGCCAGACATCAATGAATACATGCTAAAAAAAGAAGGCGAAAAAATTAGCGCAAAAGAAGTCATCGCAGAATCAAAGTCGTTCATCAGTTGGTTTAAAGCAAGAGTGGAATCACCAATCGATGGCACGATTGAAAGCATCTCAACCGTAACCGGACAAGTTCTTTTAAGAGAACCCCCACAACCTATTGAAGTCAAAGGCTACTTAAACGGAAAAGTTGTTGATATTGTTCCCCAAGAAGGAATTATTGTTGAATCAGTTGC
>CAYMLA010000249.1:0-4547 GCA_964390785.1 uncultured Bdellovibrionales bacterium
GCTAGGTAACTCGCATTTGTTAACCCACCTGCAATCGCGTCTAATATTTGAAGACCCGACTTGCCAAAGACGTCTGATGCAACTGTACCCCATTTTATGTTTCCATCCTCTAGGACCCGTTGAACCCTGTTTTTTACACGAGATAAATCGTGTGTCAGGTTCGTACGATGGCGAGATAACAGCCGTATTCGTTGAAATACATCGTCAGGAATTAATGAGGGCTTGATTAAACCATATCGATGAAGAACTGCTATCCAGTGGCTATCGTTCATGTCGGTTTTGCGACCAGGAACGTTTTTCACGTGAGATGCCTGAGCCACTGTTAACTTTAAACCCATCGGTGTCCATACATTATGCAATGGTTTCCAATAAACTCCCGATGACTCCATAGCAACCTCAATCACGCCAAGGTCTTTCAGTTTTGCTCCACAGATCATGAGTTCCTCTGTGAATGTAGTGCAAGTGAACTGTATAACTTCTGGATCGACTTCAAAGTCTCCTCGCAAAACAGTTATTGCTAATACTTCTTTGTGGACATCGACACCGGCTACATGGGTTCTCATTGGTTTCATAGTTTAACTCCTAACACCAGATCTGAGTGGACGGCACAGTTCAAACCTTGCCCAACGAGGATAAACCTCATACCACGGTCCTTTAAGCGTCCACTTGGCCAACTTCAAACTCGAACTTGTTAACAACAGCAGAATGCGCTACCACGGTTAACTGTCCAAAAGCGATTCGACCTTTTTGCCTGGTAGATGGAGTATAAAAGAAATATTGTAAAGATTGGGTTAAATTACCTAAGTACAGAACATCACTAGCTTACGTGAGAGACGGTCTGCGCCTAGCGTGGGTGGGAGTTCAGTAGTTTGTCAGCCCAGAGATATTCGCAAAACAATGGACAAGATAAAACTTGAAATTGATCATCAATTAACCGTTCATTTTTTTCATTACTAATCACTATTTTTTTATAAAGCTTAAAATCATCTTCGAAAGCCTTTAAGCCCTTTAAATCATCCTTATCGACATGGCTTGTGCCCTTAACTTCAATGCCAATTAATTTTTTTGATTTTAAACGAATAATAAAATCAACTTCAAATTGCGAAGTTGAACGCCAATAAAAAAGATCAAAATCTTTTTCAGAATAATCACGATAGGCCCTTAACTCTGTAAAAATAAAATGCTCAAGGGCTTTGCCATACTCCGGAGTTCCTTTGCTGAGAGACTCGCGTCCTGTAAGAAAATTGCAAATTCCCACATCAAAATAATAAAACTTTGGCTTGGAAACGGCCTTTCTCGTCTTGGTTTCACGAAAGGGTTCTAAAAGATATCCAATAAGAGTGTCTTGTAAAATTGAATAATAAGCAGCAACCGTTCTTGGTGATAATTGAACATCTCGACTGACTCCCGCAAAATCCAATTGCTCACTATTGGTAAGCGCTGCGACTTCTAAAAATTTAGAAAAATCTCCTAAGTTTCTAGCATAGCCTTCAGATTTAATTTCTTCCTGCAAATAAATACCCACATAAGCTTTTAAAATTCGTGCAGGAGCAGTCGCCGTCAAAACGCTAGGGAGACCGCCCAGTTGAATCAGAGTTTCAAGGCTGAGATGAGCTTCCTTAAGAGATAAATATTCTGCAGAGGTAATAGGGTGTAAAAAAAGCGGAAAAGCCCGCCCCCCTAATAAATTCTGCCCTTGTTTTCTTAATTTTCGAGCGCTACTTCCAGTCAATATAAAGCGAGTGGATTTGTTTTCC
Organism: uncultured Bdellovibrionales bacterium; assembly: GCA_964390785.1. Classification (GTDB taxonomy): domain Bacteria; phylum Bdellovibrionota; class Bdellovibrionia; order Bdellovibrionales; family CAYMLA01; genus CAYMLA01. The sequence continues at coordinate 1,758 of CAYMLA010000249.1, forward strand.
TCAATGAGAGTTTGAACTACATCTATGAGTTCAGGTAATTTTTGAATTTCGTCTATAATAATCGGACCTTTTTCTTTTGGCTTTATATACTCTTTTAATGAGGACGGGGACTTATTGAGATCTCGAAACAATTCAGGATCTAACAAATCAAATACTTTAGACTGAGGATAAGAAAGACGCAATAATGTGGTTTTACCTGTCTGCCGCGGCCCTAGTAGTAAAAGGCTTAGGTCTTTGAGAGGTCCTGCAAGGTTTAAAGTTCGTGAAATCATGCCTATATCATGACATAATTTCATGAAATTGCAACATATATGTGTAGAAATTTAATTTCAAATTACTCACAAAACAAAAGAAATTTACCTGGTTAAAATCAAAAAAATATTCTCGGCCTTAGTTACTTCAGCTCGACTTATCTTATGCGAGACTTATTACTTTCATCTAAGGTTTATGGTGACGATGGTCAATTCGTCGGCGTGGCGGCCCGCTCGGCGCTTCTGGATTTCGCATTCCGAGTCAACGTTAGGTTATTAGTTTACGTCTCATTCCGTGAAATTCACCGTCCCTATATGTCAGAATAGATGTCGCCTCAAAAATTTGATTTAAATTAGAGCGATAGGAGTCTTGACATTTACCGATAAAGGGTATTACCTCAAAGGCAAATGTGGATAGCCTTATCGAAAGGTTTATATCCTCTAAAATACTTTTTGAAATAACCGGAAAAGAGCGAAATCACCGTTTTTTGTATAAACATTACTTGGATCAATTCAAGGAGCCTGAATCAGAGCAATGAAATTTATTTGTGATTTGATTTACGCTACGATAACTTTGACGTTGTTACTGACAATCGTATCCTGTAGTCATTTTCGGAAAAAAGTTAAATACATTTCTTTTGAGGAATTGAAAAAGATCACGGTCGGCATTGGCACGATCGATCTTTCCGATCAACATAAGTTTGAGTCTTTTTTGAACTCAATTAAGCAAGATCTTATTGTTACCAAAAAACAGGGAAAGATTCTACCACATACATGGTTCAAAATTGGTCAAGCTCTCGAGACGTACAAAAGCTTGGCTCAGCTTCAAGTCGATGGACAGCTTTTAGTGCCCCAAAAAACAAACCTCAAGTTGCAGCTTAACTCATTTTGCATTGATCCAAATCGTTCTGTACCTAAATCAAATGAAGTATTCGAGTGGGTATTAGAAAAACCACAAGTTCCACTATACTCAAAGATACTAAAATATTATTCAGCTCATCCCGACGTTGGTCGAGAATCCACTCAAGAACTGATATGGAATCTTTCAAACAAAACTTATTATGAGAATTATCCAAACCACCTTAAGAGTTTATTGATCAGAATTGACCCTAATGCTTCTAAGAAACTACCTTCGTCAGTCCGTGAGAAGGCAATGAAAACCGGAGTTTCTGTATTAGAAAAAATCAGTGGAATTGATTTGCCGGGGCTTATTAGCTTCGTTCAGGGTCAATATTACAATTATGACCAGTTCCGCAAGAATCTAGAAAGTCTACGCTCATCCCAAAGCCTTCCTGATAAACAACTATTTTCTAAAATACCTGAAACAAATCTATTTGTTACAAGTCGTAGCATGGGCTACAAGAACCAAACGCTAGGTTTTTATAACCCATCGGATACGCCAAAAACTATTACTCTTGTCAAATATTATCTTAAGCCTATGAGAAAAGATGTTCAGCGCATTGCCTTGGCCTCAGTTGTTGGAGATCCAAGTTATTTCATAAATCACCTCAACCAGTTTTTTAAGCACACGTTAGCTGAGCTTGGGGGGCTGTATCCAAATTTAACAGATGAAGAAAAGACCCTGATCCGCAAGCATCCTTACGAATCTCTTCGAGTGGCTTGGCATCAGGCGAGAAGTGAGTTTGCAATGGACCGTTTTTTTGAAGGTGGAAGCATCGATGGCGAAGCGGATGCTTTTCGACATTTTGTATGGGCTGGTTTTTTAACCCAAGACCTAGGAAAATCATTGGCAGAACAATATCTAAATGCACATGAAAGTGCCCAGTCGCCTAATTCTCCCGACCGCCAAATGGATGAGTACAATAATATAAAAGGGATTGAAGCCGCACTTGAACTTGATCGAAGAGATAGCTTTAGCGCTAAAAATCTTTACCAAGAAGCATTCAAGAGATTGAAAAATAAAGAATTAATAGTTCTCAAGCCCACGGATAAAATTCCAGATGACTCATCTTACTAAGGTTTGGAAACTATCTATTTTCACAGCTGCGGCCTTTGTTTTGGCAGTGATGATATTTTTTGTACTATACCAATTTGATAATTATATGTTTGGGTGGGAGGCAAGTCTATATTGGGGACGAACTCCATTCGTCGCTAGACATTTTCGAGAAGCAGAGACAAATGAAAAATCAACTATGGTGGCTGATCTTATATCGAAGAAGTATTTTATTGGAAAAAGTATTGAGAATGTAAAACTTAAATTAGGCCCTTCGACAGGGGGGTACTACAACTCAGATGTGAATTTAGCATATACTGTACGCATTGATGGAAAAACCATTTGGGATATTGTTTTTGTCGTAAATCAGTCGACTAATAAAGTGACACGCCTTTTGATTTATAAAAGGCGTGGAGGGCTCACTCGAAAAATTCTTGGAACTTTTATGCAGTTCATTGATGGTTGGCAATAATTACATTTTTAATGTAGGAACTGTGGGGACTTGAAAATGCGGGGGAGCCGGTGTCTATTACAAAATATTATTTATCATCTCGATTGGAAATATATGACAACAACTTTGAAAGT
>CAYMLA010000250.1:0-4523 GCA_964390785.1 uncultured Bdellovibrionales bacterium
ATTGCGTAATGATAAATTTGCTTAAAAAAACAAGATCTGAGAGTCTTATAGTATAGACCGCTTGACCGTGACCTTGACTAACATAAGTTATACTTACAACCGTAAAAATCAAAAGAGCTAAATTCTTCAAATTATTCTCCGTGATAAAATTAATCTTTTTTAGTGATGTAAGGTGTTGTTTGACCAACGCTTGTTAAAGTTAATCTATGAATAGCGCGAGTGCAAGCAATATAAAGAAGGTATCTTTCTTCATGAGTAGAATAATTTTCACTTGAAGCATCAAGAACATGGACTTGATCAAATTCGAGTCCTTTGGATAAATAAACAGGACAAACGCTAATTCCTTCTTTGAAAGAGGTGCTTTTTTCTGTATAAAGAGATGTTTGAGGAATTTGTTTTTTTACAAGATTGTAGAGTTTTTCAGCTTGTTTTTTTGTTTTGCAAATTATTCCCATGGTGTGATATTCGCTTTTTAAGAAATCATGAATTATGTGAAAAACTTGAGATAATTCTTCATTTTGATTTTTGCAAAAAAGAACTTGTGGTTCTTCTCCATGTCTTTCAATGGCAATTAAATCAGAATTTGGTAAAATGCGCTGAGCAAATTTTGTGATTTCATAAGTGGAACGATAGCTTTTGTGTAATTTTACGCGATCTGACATTTTAAAAATACAGTTGATTGTTTCAGACGAAGATGAGCTTTGTGGGTTGATGGATTGATTTTCATCTCCTAAAATGGTTTTTTCACAAGAAAAAAGTTTTGAAAGAACAGCATATTGAATGAGAGTGTAATCTTGCATTTCGTCAATCAAAAGGTGTTTTACTTTTCTATAACTAAAATTTTTATCTTCTAAACTAAGCTTTAGATAGATGAGTGGAAAAATATCAGAATATTCTAATTTGGATTTTTTTCCGAGTTTAATGAGTTCTGGTTTTTTCATCCAAACGAAGAACTTTTTGTAGGCACTAAGAAGAGTTGATTGTTTAAACATTTTTCGAATTGTTGATTTAAGTTCATTTTTTTCTTTAGATGTGATTTCAATTTTAAATTCTCTATAGACTTCTTGTTCAACATCTTCTGCAATCCATTTTAATCGTTGATTAATGGGCATACTATTTCGTTTTTTATAAGATCTTTCGATGATATTGCTCGTAATAAGATGATTTCTGATTAATAAATCATGAGGTGTAAAACGAGATTTTTTAACATAATCAATGTACTCATCAAGTTTTCTGATAAACTCAAGATTGGATTTTTGGTGAATTCTGTTTCGTATTTGTTTGTCGTTGTTCTCTAAGAGTTGTTCTATTTGTTCAAAAAAGGATTGAAAATCGTATTCAAAATTGAGTATTTCATTTGCAATTTCTTCCATGTTTTTTTCTGAGATAGGTTCTTCACCAAGCTCGGGTAAGACATTGGATATAAAGTTAGAAAAAACTTTGTTAGGAGAAATGATTAAAATGTCTTTGGCCGTTAAGTGATCCTTTAATTTATAAAGTAAAAAAGCAATTCGGTGTAAAGCAATTGATGTTTTTCCTGAACCGGCGACCCCTTGGATAATAAGTGTCTGAGCGTCTTCATTTCTAATAATGGTATTTTGATCACGTTGAATTGTCGCAACAATATTTTTCATTTTATCATCAGATGTGCGACTGAGTTCTTTTTGCAGCACATCATCAATAATATTTATGCCACTTTCAAGCATATATTCCATATCTCCATTTCGAATTCTAAATTGTCGTTTGAGTAGAACTTCTCCAGAAATTTCACCGCTAGGAGATTTGAATTTAGCTTGGCCAAGCTCAAAATCGTAAAAGATTGAAGAAATAGGGGCTCTCCAATCAAAGATAAGGTTTTCATTGTTGGTTTCATCAACAAAAGAATGAATTCCAATATATACAGGGAGGACTTTTTCGTTGTCGTTATTTTTGACAAAATCAAAACGTCCAAAGTACGGAATTTGAACAAGTTTTTTAATGCGATTTTTAATTGAAAGAATGGATTCTCCATCAAGAATTAATTGTTGAGCGGATTGTCGAGTCGATACCTTTTCAGCATGATCCATGTCAGATCGATTTTCCCATAAATAATTTTTTTGCTCTTGAATTTCAGTCGCATACTGTTTTACTCTTGAATCAAGTTGTTGCAGGGCGTTTGTTAGTTTAAATTTTACTTTTTCTAAGTGTTTTCTTTCTTCAAATTCTGTTTTGTTGATCATTTTCTTAAAAACTCTGTTCTTGATAGGTTAAGTTGCTTTGACTTGTAACAGCTCTTCGATCACTTTGCAACAAGTAGTGTAGGCATGAAATTTAGTATTTTTTAATCTCAAACATTCATCAAATTAATTTTGAGAAGGATTAGTTGTTGGCTTTTTACATAATGGTTGAAAGTAATCGGTTCGTCCATAACACATCCAAGTGTCACTTAACGTAAGAAATTCATTTTTTTTTAAAGGGTAATATCCAATGTACTGACTAGGGTCTAGTGTTGAGGAGGGTTCTCGAATTTGACCGGTTTCTGTATTTTCTATTTTGAGAAGATAGACACGATATTCACCATAGCTTATTGATACAAATGCAAAATGAATGAAAAAAAACAAAAAAAAACTTGAGATAAATAATTTCATTTTATTTCAATTCGGCTTTTAGTTTAATAAACTTGAATTATTGAATTGGAAATAGACCTTTAGTGTTTAAAATCGGATTGAGCTAAAATGGTAGCATCAAGAATTCTAAAATAAGTTCGAACTAAAAGTTCATAGCTGTCTGGATCTAAGTTTTCAAGAAAAGTTTTTTTATCAAAAATAGATCGTTTATTGATAAGTTCGATGATGATGTTTTGTACTTTTTGTAAATTATCGATTGAAAAAAAGTCTTTATTTGAGGAATTTTCTTTTTTAAAAATTTGAGAAATGGCATTATGATCAAATAACAAATGATGCCCTTGGGCTGATTCGTTAAACAGACCTTCCATTTTTTTTAAATTTTCAGGTTCTATGACCATAGCTCGCCTCCTTGCGATTATTTTCTGAATTTGAGATTTAATAATTCTCAAATTTGACCAATTTTGAATGGTCTACAATTAAAACAAAAAAATAATATACGATTTCAGTTTTAATTAAAATTAGAGGCTGCTTCAGGTGGGTTGTTTTGCAACAGTCTCTAGAATAATTCTGATTGGAATAATTTACTCATGCAAGTAGAATAATGAAGAATGACATGTCTTGACGTGATTGTTCATTATTATAGAATTTAACTTGAAAATATTTTATTTTTAACTCATTTTTTTTGTAAAATCAATTATTTAATACCGCGACAAAAGCAACGATTAAAAAAATAATTTACTGGACGATTAGGAATTAAAAAATGGATAATTGATACTTGTTAGTAGTGACTATTTTGCGACAGCCACTAGTTAGAGGACAAAATAAAGTAGAGTTCGTGCGTGATAAGGAAAGGAAGATTCATGAAAAAGTCTAAGGCTACTTTAAACATTCAAAAAGATGAAGCAAATAAGGAAATCCCTATTGTAATAGATAGCGAAAAATCATGGGTTTTTCATTCAGAAGATGAAATGTATCATTTTTTTCTACCTCAAATCAGTGCACTTGAAAAAGAGTATTATACTCAGCGTTCAAATTCTGATTTTACAGATGAAGAATCAGATCAAATGATTGAATATTTAGATGAGGTTTTAAATTCTCCTTTAGAAATTTGGATGGATGGGGAGTCTTTATCAGGATTTGTTGTTTTTTATTATTTAGGTGAGTTTGTTGATAAATCATCAAATGAGTCTTTTTTTTATGTTGCGATCACTCATCAAGCGAATGGGCAGCCGAGTTTTATTTATCTACATTTTCCGACTCGAGAACGTAAATTGTATGATTTTTTTAGAAAAGGCGAATGTATTTACAGTAAAGAACTTGATGAACTAGCCTTTGGTAGTATCGAGGGGGATTCTTTGAGTGAAGGGGATGAGTTGTCAGTTGGACTTTTTAAGGCAATGTTAAGTGTTCGTCAAGATTCTGATGTTTTGCGTACAGATTTTCATAAATATGCAGCTTATCGTGAACCAACGATTGAGGAAGCGGATGAAATTTGGAGACGATCTGATTTGTCAGGCAATATTTTAGTCACTTTTATTAAAGAAATTCAGGAGCAAGAAAGTGAAAGTACCCACTATGTTGTTGTGACTCAAGAGGAAGAAACATCTAATGTGCACGCTCTTCTTTTTTCTTTTCCGACTAAAGATAATGGATTACTTGATCGCTACAGGCAGGGAGAAAGCTTACATGTCGACGATGTTTCTCATGAGGCCTCTCATTAAGGGGACTTAAGGATCCTGAAACAGCCACACAATAATTTGATTATTTCGCAACGAGCACTATGGAATCTCGCGAAGACGAAGTAACAATAAAAAAAAAATTTGGTGATTAATTTAGAAGCAATACGCTTTAATTTCATTGTTATAGTCGTCATCATTCCAACCTTCATTGCGTAGAGCATAAAAAGGATGAAGTTCT
>CAYMLA010000251.1:0-4516 GCA_964390785.1 uncultured Bdellovibrionales bacterium
TTTTTGTTAATCTGTGGATGCACAATAATGTTTGATCCTTGTTCGGGTTCAAAGAAGTACAATCTATCTTTACAGTAGAGACGCCAATTATAATTATGCTTAGTTATCCACTTTTTAAGTCTTCCAATGACTTGATAAACTCGATTAGGTGAAGATTCAGGGTTATAAAACTCATTAGCGTATAGTGTATGAAATATACTGCCAATTTGGATGGGTTTAAAAAAATCAGAGTTTAAAATAATTAACAATTGGTATAAAATAGAATTTTTGGTTAAGTTGTCAGGCATAAGTAAATCAAAAATTATTTTCTCATAAAATTGATTTTGAGTTTTTCTTATAAACTGAGAATCGGGTTGCAATCCGAGTTGTAAAATTTTTCGGCGATAAAACAGATGAGGGGTGCCAAAGTAAACATGATTGAGTAGTGCTTTGTCGGAAGTAAATTTTGCATAATAAAAACTACAGTCTCTTAGACTTTCCCAATCGTTCAAAGACTTGGCTTCATTGACATAAGATTTGAACCAATTCCAGTCTGGTTTAAGTTTAGAATTAGCTTCATGTTGAGCTACAAATTTCCATTTATTAAGACGCAAATGGTGAACTTTATAGGATGGTGGAACTACTTTACTGGCTTTATCAACATAATGATTTACGCAATCATAGTCTTGTGATTGAATACTCAATTGAGCTTTAAGCTCAAGTGTGTTTGCCAATAGTAGTTGTAGATTATTTTTTTGAGCTTTAATGTATAATTGATCAAGAAGTTCAGCTGCTTCCTTGATTTTTTGACAATGTATTAGGGATGCTGCCAAATTCAATTGAGCAACTCGAGTTGTATATTCTGTTAGATTTGATTGGTGTAAAAAATTCTTAAAATTTATTATTGCAGAATCATAATTCCATTCAACTACATTACAAAATCCAAAATATAACTCTGCTTCAGGAGTAGTTTTAAATTCACATTCGCTAAGTAATTTGCGTGATTCAACGATAGATCCTACTCGCATTAAAGATGCAGCGTATTCTGCTTTGTCTTTTGAAGTGGGAAGATAATTGAGGTTTTTTTTTCTAATTAAAGGGTTTAGAATCTTCAAGGCTTCATTGAACATTTGGCATCTACGAAAAAGTGATGCGATTAGGTATCGTTGTTTATTTGGAAAGTCACTTGTTTTTAATGAGGTTAACTTTCTTCTTGCTAAATCGAGTTGACCTTCTTTGACAATAAGATCAATGGCTTCAAGTTCTTTTTCTATGGAACGACAATCATCTCGTTGATTCACTTTGAGGCACTCTCTCCAGTTTTTAAAAACAAAAACATAAAAAAACAATGATTTTAAATGTTCGTAATTCAAATTCGCCACCACATGACTGTATCAATTTTATATGGTAATAATCATTTTTGTAAGTTGAAAATTAAAATTTTCTTTTGTAGACTAATAGTATAAACTATTTAAGTAGTGCTTGTTTCGAAATAGATTTAATGGAGATGTGTCATTAGTTTTACTTATTCGCAACAGGCACTAAGTACATTTGGGGGATAAAATGCGATTAATTTTAACTTTAATTTGTAGTCTAGTTTTATCACTGATGTTAGTATTTTTTATTTCATGTGATAATCTTGATTATTTTCATTCTTCAAATAAAGGTGACTCAGAACAAAACGATGAATCTTCAGCTTTTGCTTTAGGCAATGGAGATCCTTACGATGGTAAAGCTACGATTTTTTACAATTACAATTCTGAAACGTGTGTTCAATTAGGCTTTAATTCTGAGGTTATATTTCAAAAGATTGAACAGCAATCAAGTAAGTATTATCTAATTTGGGATAACTGCGAACAAGTGAATAAAAAAGAAGTGCAAGTTGAGTCAGTTCATTTGGAATCTGACAAAGAAGACTATTTAGTTTATCGAAGCAAACTCTTTGAAAGAATGAAGAATAATTATTTTGATCAGAATAGTTTTCATCCCTTCAGGATGTATTGTGTCGGGTTTGATCCTTCAGGCAGAAGTAACGTAAAACAATTTATTTTAATGCAACAAGTTGAACTTAATTTGTTTATGATCAAATACGATAATTATATGGAACAGGTAGGAAACAATAGAATTAATGCCCAAATAATTTCTGATTCCTCAGATGCTAAAGCGATTGTTTTTGAGGAGCGACAAAAGGGTTATACTTTTAAGCTCACTTTATTTCAAGAGAACGAAGAATCACATGCAGATTGGCAATATCAAATAGAGGATAAGACGTATCAAGCAAGTGGTTTTTGTAATACTTCAGGCTCAATTAATTTAGAATAACATTGAGGGGTTTTGCCGTTTTATAAACATCCCCCTTTTTTGATTGGGATCACAGATTTTATTTGATTCAACGACTTTTTTTCCTCTTAAATAAACAGAATGAATGGCACCTTTAATGGTTTTATATTCATAGGGACAAAAATCGGATTTTGTAAAGTGAGTTTTTTTAGAAAATGTTTTTTCTTTATTAGGATCTAAAAGAACAAGGTCAGCATCAGATCCAGGAAGAAGAACTCCTTTTTGAGGGTAGAGTCCAAAGAGCTTTGCTGGATTTGTTGAAATCAATTCAGTGAATTGTTCTATGGAAAGTCGAGATTGGTTGACTGCTTCAGAAAAAAACAATTCAAAACGATACTCGACACCACTGATTCCGTTCGGAACATTCCAGAATCCTGATGAATGGTTTTTTCGCTTTTGCTCTTTGGTAAAACTGCAATGGTCTGTTGATAGAACATGAAATTTATTGTTTTTAAATGCGCTCCAGAAGTCTCCTTGTTCAGAAAGAGAACGAATAGGAGGACTAAGAATATAATCTATAGCGGATTGTGAGTGATAGAGGGATTCATCTAATAAAAAATACTGAGGGCATGTTTCCCAATAAACAAGTGGATGCTCAATTAAGTTTTTTTGACTCGACAAATGAACAATATAAATTGGACAATTGTAATCTGTGGCTTGTTTAATAAGAGATAGAATGGAATTGGTTTCAGCCTTTAAAGGGTGTGCAATGGAATGAAAGTGTGGGTTTAAATTTTTATTCTTTTTTAATTGAGCCAATTGAGTTTCTAAAAGAAATCCATCTTCTGCATGAACCATAAGAAGAGAACCTAACTTTTGACTCCAAATCATAACCGTTTTAATTTCATCAGCACTTAATTGCATGTGTGGATAAGCAGTGAAAATCTTAAAAGAAGTGATGCCTTCTTGGGTGAGTTCTCTGAGTTCTTCAAAATGAGTTTGCTTTGTGTCTGTAATGGCAAGATGAAAGCTGTAGTCACAGTGACAATTTTTATTGGCCATTTGATGCCATTTTTTTAGGGCATCGTGAATAGGGTTTCCTTTATTTTGATTGGCAAAATCAATGATAGTTGTTGTTCCCCCCATGAGAGCGGCTTGAGTGCCAGAAGAAAAATCATCACAACTGACGGTATTCATTACAGGAATTTCAAAATGAGTGTGAACATCAATTCCTCCAGGAAGAACGAATAAGTTTGAGGCATCAACAAGGTTATAATTTTGATTTGAAATGCTTTTTGCAATTTCAATGATTTTTTCATCAAAAATCAAAATATCAAATTGATCTGTTTTTGAGGGAGTAACAACCGTTGCGTTTTTAATCAAAAGTTTTGATTTAATTTGATGACTGTTCAATGTTCAATTCCTTTAAAAAAGAGTCCCATTGAGAAGGGGTATTGAGATTATACACGACCAGTGGGTCATTGACGAGCACTCTTTGTTTTTCATTTTCTTCGAGTTGTCTGACTAAATAATCAAGGCGATGGGAAGGGGGGTGTTTAGCAATAATGAATGCAAATTGTTTGCTGATCCAGAGAGGATGCCCTCCTTTATTTTTATAAGTTGGCAAACGAGCTTTTTGATGAGTAGCAGCAAGAGTTGGGGGAGGGATTAATTTTTGAATTGTGTTCCATTCAGGACAAGGGCAGTCAATCGGAAGAATAAAGGTATTTTTTGTGAGATTTTTTGAATCAATGAGCCAATTGAGAGCAATATTAAGACTTGAAAAAGGCCCCCATTGGGGTTGAGTATTAATGAGACACTTAAGTTTTGAGTAGTTATTATCAAAAAACAAATTTAATTTTAAGGCCGCACAAAGGGAGGCGTTTGAATTTAAATAGAGGTCACTCTGATGACCTAAAACAATAATAATTTGGGGTTTATTGCTCTGTGGGAAAGATTCAATTTTTTCAATTTGGTAATTGAGCCAAGATTTATTTTGAATCAAGCGAAGTCCTTTAGGAGAAAAGTTGTTTCGTTGAGATTGTCCTCCGCAAAGGAGAATATAGGATGTTGTGGACATGCGTTGAATTTACAGGATATTTTGTAGGAAAGTCAAAAAAATGGTAGAGTGGTTGGCCATTTAGCAACAGCCACTATTTATTGAATTTGCGCGTTTTATATTTTATCATTGAGAATGTGTACTATTTAGTGGCTGTTGCGAAATAAGAACAGTTGTTACTATACTATAAGACTCCCA
>CAYMLA010000252.1:0-3502 GCA_964390785.1 uncultured Bdellovibrionales bacterium
AAGCCTCTATGGTAAGAACCTATCTTGACTGGCTCACAGACATGCCTTGGAACATTTATACAGAAGACAACCTAGACATTGATCAAGCACAAAAAATTCTCGATGAAGACCACTATGATTTAGAAAAAGTTAAAGATCGAATCCTTGAGTTTTTAGCCGTTCGAAAGTTAAAAAATGATAACAAAGGCCCAATTCTTTGTTTTTCTGGCCCTCCTGGCGTTGGAAAAACATCTCTTGGAAAAAGTGTTGCTCGCGCAATGGGACGCGGATATAGCCGCCTCTCCCTTGGAGGGCTAAAAGATGAAGCTGAAGTCAGAGGACACCGTCGAACTTATGTCGGAGCAATGCCTGGAAAAATTGTTCAAGCCTTAAAAGCCGTTAAAACAAGAAACCCTGTAATGGTTCTAGATGAAATTGATAAATTAGGGAGTGACTTTAGAGGCGACCCCAGTGCTGCTATGCTCGAAGTCCTTGACCCAGAACAAAACTCGACCTTTAGAGACAATTATCTCAATGTTGATTTTGATTTAAGTGATGTTTTGTTTATTGCCACAGCGAATGTTCTTGAAAACATTCCTCCCGCCTTAAGAGATCGAATGGAGATCATTCAGCTTTCTGGATACACCGAAAACGACAAACTTTTAATCGCCTATAAACACTTAATTAACAGGCAAATTGAAAATTGTGGTCTCACTCCCGATAATATTCAGTTTACCGATGACGGACTTACATATCTTATTTCTCATTACACCCGAGAAGCCGGTCTTCGAAACTTAGAACGAGAAATTGGTTCAATTTGTCGCAAGGTTGCAAAACACTATGTTTTAGGTCATTACAAACATAAATTAATTGATGCCAATGCTGTTTATGAACTTTTAGGTCCCCCTCGTTTTCTTCGAGACGATGTCCTTAAAGAGCCTCAAGTCGGCTTTGCAACTGGCTTAGCTTGGACTCAAGCCGGAGGGGAAGTTCTTATTGTTGAAGCTTTAAAAATGAAAGGAAAGGGCAACCTCATTTTAACTGGCCAATTGGGCGATGTCATGAAAGAATCTGCACAAGCGGCGATGAGCTATGCACGAGCAAATCATGAAAAACTCGGAATACCATTAAAGTTTTTTGAAGAACACGAGATTCATATCCATCTCCCCGCTGGAGCCATCCCAAAAGACGGCCCTTCTGCTGGAGTTACTTTGTCAACGGCACTCATTAGTCTTATGACAGACACCCCCATTAAACACACCGTTGCAATGACTGGAGAGGTGACCCTTGCTGGACGAGTGCTTCCCGTTGGCGGCATTAAAGAAAAAGCCTTAGCGGCACTCACTCAAGGAATAAAAGATGTTATCATTCCCTTTGCTAATCAAAAAGACATCTCAGACATTCCAAAAGAGTTTAAGGACAAAATCAATTTTATCTTTGTAGAAAATATTGATGAAGTCCTTGCCATTGCGCTTGAAAAAAAGACCAAGAAAAAACCATCAACAAGCGGCAAAAGAAGCTCCGAATCGGCCGCCGCTTAATCCTATAATGTTTAGTCGTGGCTGTTGCAAAAGTTGTCCGTTTTGCAACAACGACTAGATAATCTATTGAACTTGCTCAAAGATAAAGAACGCAACTCCATGAATTCCAAATGCGTAATCAAACTTTAAATCAAAACCTCGCGAAACTAAAAAATGGGACTTGTTAATATGTACTTTATAGGGTACAGTATGGATGTTTTCTATGGGTAAACATAAAAGAGCAGGATATCTGTTTTTAGAGAAGTTGGCGGATCACCCTCCTCGACATGTTCACATTTATCGAGATGGGACTCTCGTGGCTAAGTTTGATTTGAAGAATCATCAGGTAATGAGTGGTAAAATTAATACTCGGATTCTCAAGGCTCTGAATGAATTGATTAAGGAGAAAAAGCTATGAAAATCAAAACGGTCAACGTTAATTTAAGGCGCAAAGTCTTAGAGATTGAAACCGCTAAAGGTTCCTATTCGCTCCCCTTTGGTATGCTCAGACTCAAGCCCACAAAGTCCAATCGCATCTCTGAAATTTATGTAGACCCCGAACTTGGTAAAGAGGCCGTTACCTATGTTCTTGAATCAGGAGATGAGGATTCCATTCATTTAGACGACTTTTTAGAGTACAACAAAGACCCTGAGTACATTAGGAAGATGCTCCTCTATAATTTGACCATTGAGGCGCAAAAAGCCGTTGATGAAACTGAAATATCAGTCAGCGAGCTAGCTCGAAGGCTCAATACCTCAAGAGCGTACATCAATAAGGTTTTGGACTCGGCGAACCACCAAAAAACAATAGATCAACTCACGAAGGTTCTTAGTGTTTTAGGCAAGAGAGTCGAACTAAAAGTAGCTTAAAAGCCCCCCATTTGACGCCCTTTTTTCTTCACCGAGATTTGCTGTTTTTATGTGGGACCGCACCACCAACAATGCAACTTTTGATATTTACAATAAGAAATTGTTATTGATTTGAAATTTTTATCGCTTTAGCTTTTGAAATTCTCTTTCTTGTTTTCATTAATTAGATATGTGTTATGTTCTATCTAGATTCTAGCTAAAAAGTATCAGATATGAGGCACGCATGCTCAAATCGAATGAACCGCACATGAGGCTCGTTGCTATGAGATTTGGGCAATGCCAATGAAGCCGGTGATTCTTTTTGAGCAGAATCTATCTACGAAAAAAAACAGGAGGGTCTCTTTGAAAAATCTAAAAGCCATTTTTAACTGTGTTTTTGTTCTCCTATTGTTGCCTCAAGTTTCCTTGAGCATGGAAATTTTTCAGTTGGACAACATTATTGTTGCCAATTCTTTCTCAAGCAGCAATGACATAAATAAAATAAAAGAAAGCATCTCAACAGTTTTATTAGAAAAAAACCCCTGTTTAACATCGCACTTTGATTATCAATGCTATCAAGAGATCTACATGGTATGGAATTCTCCTCGCGGATTTTTAGATGATGCCCTTGAAATCGTAAGACAACTGAAGGCCTTATCTAAAGCTCTTGAGATAGAAATTGTTTCAATCATTCCCTCTTCAGACTGCAAGAGTATTTGCCCAGTATTAGCGATGTCCTCAAGTCAAGTTTACACCTACAAAGAAACAAAATTCACATGGAGTGGCGCAATTTTTTCATCGAAAATTCCCCAAGACGACCCGAATGAGGCTCATTTGTATGCTCTAGGAAATACCAATGATTGGAAAAGAATGACAGAAGAGTCCTTCCCTAGTCTTTTTTCAAAACTTGTAACTGATAAAAACAATGCTTTCTTAGGAGCGCCCTTAGATGATTCAAATGAAAAAAATAGAAATCAATCCGTTACACTAACTGGAGAACAGTTGTTCAAGCAAAATACTGAATCTTCAAACGGCTTTATTGACGGTTTTATTTCAGAAAAAGTTCCTCAGGAAGTTATTATGAAAATTCAACAATTTTTAATGCTATACGAGTTAAAAAATCAGAATAAAACAGATCCCGATAAAGAACCAAT
>CAYMLA010000252.1:3512-4514 GCA_964390785.1 uncultured Bdellovibrionales bacterium
GCAGCAGCCACTCTTTATAGAAAGGAAACAAATGCTGTCAAAAACAAATTTTTTGGGATATACACTGCTTTTTTTCATCTTCTTTCACGGCTATTTAGGCCAAGCTGAAATGGGCTTTTACAATCCCATAGATCAAAACATCAAAGACGTTTCCAATTCACACAAGTCCATCTTCAATATCGCATTCCCTTATGGAAGTTACGAAGTTTTTATGCCTGAGTCTTATGAAGAAGCGCTTCAAAACTACAATATACAAAACAACACTCTAAAAGCTGGTTTTGTTAAATTTTGTCTCGACAACAAACTGCCAATTTGCTTAACTTTTGATGATTTCTCAATCGCCACAGGATTTGTCGCTGAAAAAAGCAATTGGATTTGGACTGCTCGACACGTCCTTGAAGCTTATGTATACGCCCTCGACAAAGAGTGGAAAATCCACTTTCCATCAAACCAAAATGGATGGAGAGAAACTCCGATTCCCATGAAAGTGTTCCCCTATAATAACATCTATGAAATGCAAGATGTTGGGATTAAAAAAGTAAAACACCTAAACATTGTCACGCCACCGGAGAGCCTCTCAAGCTCGGGTGCCATCGACTACTTATCCAGCGACTGGGCTGTCATCGAAACTGAATTGAATGTTGCCCCGCCCCTTGAGTTGGCCAAAAACAAAGTTACTCATGAAGATGTTGTTTACTTGTATGGGTTCCCTAATAAAACAGTAAATCGTCTCATTGACTACCAAGTGCCTGATGCGCCCGGAATCAACATGGTTTTTTCATTCGGTTCAATCCTTTCTCTTGATGAGTCTTTACAGCGCCTCTCTGTTTTAAATACGATGATCAAGAACACAATCAAAAAATTAGATGCTGATGAAGATTTAAAAAAACGTTGGAACAATGAGCTGTTTTGGGGACAGATCGATGCTGAATATGGCATTAGTGGAGGTCCGCTCTTTAACAAAGAAGGGAAAGTCATTGGTATTTTGTCTTCCCATCTCAA
>CAYMLA010000253.1:0-1895 GCA_964390785.1 uncultured Bdellovibrionales bacterium
AGCTAGGAAATTCTCTCCCCTCACGATTGTCAGCATCACGAATTGAAGAGGTTTTACGATGTCCATTTAAATATGCCGCCAAATACTTATTTAAGCTTTCTGATCAACCCGATTTAGATATCGATCTGGATCATTTAAGCTCTGGAAAGTTATACCACGCCCTTGCTCGAAAACTCACCGAAGAGCCTTTTCAACATAATTTTTCAGATGCAAATTTATTAAAACTTATTAATGAGTGCAAAAGCGAAGAGAACATATCTTCTATTGAAGATTATATTGAAGTTAAAACAGAAAAAAAATTACTTTCATTTTGTAAACGCTTTCTTGAATTTGAAAAAAAATGGCGTTCGGAATTTCCACAAACCACAACTTTTTATAGAGAACATCAAATCAATGCCTATTGGTGTTTAGATTCACAAAAATTTTGCAATGAAAAACCAAATAACGGCATTGCCTTTATCGGATTTGTTGATCGCATCGACATTGACAAAGAAGGAAATGCTGTTGTTATTGACTACAAATCTTCAAAGGGACAAAATCGACATTCAATTCATTGGATTAACGATGGAAAAATTCAACTCACTCTTTATAGTCAATTTGTTGACCATTTACTATCTGAAAAAAAACTTAAAGAAGTCCATGCTTGCATTTATTACATCTTTAAAACCTTTGAGCGAAACATTGGTTTTCGTCTTTCTGATCATCCAAAGACTCTTTTTAACTTCAACGATCGAATTAAAAACATCATTACTCGAAAAGAAAAACAAGAACTTTACGAAAATACAAATTCACTCATTGCAGATGTTCTTCATGAGCTCTCTTTAGGGAATCATCTCCCCAACCCTAAAGACCTTAAACTCTGTCAGGATTGTCACTGGAGACACTTATGTCGAGCCACTCACCTATCTTAAAAAATACAATCATTCGTGCAGGAGCAGGAGCAGGGAAAACGCATTCACTCACGCTTAACACTTTAAATATCGCTGAAAAACACTTTGATGCGTACCAAGTTTGGCCAAAAATGATCTTAACTACTTTTACCCGAAAGGCCACTCAAGAAATCAAAGAGCGGCTTATCATTTTTGCAAATAAAAAAAATAACCCTGAACTTGTCGATTTTGTTCATTCACAATCTCATTTAAAAATTTCAACCATCCATGGTATTCTTCAAAATTTACTTTCTCATTATGGTCACTTAATAGATTTACAACCCGATTTCACATATACAAATTCAATAGACGAAAACAAAACACATCGAAAAATTTTACGAAAAATTTTACGAGAAAACCCGACTCATCAAACTCTCCTAGAGTTTTTTACATTTTCCCAATTGCTCAATCGACTTCAAAGTTTTATCAACAACTGTTTTCCGATAAAAAATTACACTTCTTATGATTTAAACGATTTTGAAAAATCAAGTCGTGACCAATTCTTAGAACTATTAAATTCAATGAGTGCCATCAGTGAAACTTTAAAATCACAAACAACAAAACCGAGTTGGACAGTTTATTGTGATCACCTTTCAAAACTTCAATCCACCTTACTCAATCAATCTTGGATGGACAGTTATCCACTTATTCTAGAATCCATTAAAGATCTAAAAAAACCAAACAAATCAAAAGAAATTGATTCTGAGTTAAATGACGACTTAATGAAGCTTACAAAACAGCTTAAAGATTCGCTTTCCTCTTTAAGTTACAACCCTGAAGTTTGGCCTATTTTTGTTGAAGCAAATAAAATATTTCATGATTTAGTCATTGATTTTTCGGCTCTTGTTGAACAAGATAAAAAAAATTCTAACCTCATTTCCATATATGATTTAGAAAAAAAATCACTTGAACTCCTTTTATCCCATCCAGAGGCTGGAGCCTTATTTTCAAACGAGTGGAATTATT
>CAYMLA010000253.1:1905-4473 GCA_964390785.1 uncultured Bdellovibrionales bacterium
GGTCCACCACCTAGATCTGGTGGCTCATTGATGAATATCAAGACACGAGTCCTTTACAGGTTGAAATACTCAATCATTTAATTCAATCCAGCCCTCATCTTATAGTAGGAGATCCACAACAAAGCATTTATCTTTTTCGAGGAGCTAATCCTTTTGTTTTTTCTAACAAAGAAAAACAAATAAAAAATGAAAACGGAAACCACGTTCTTCTGACTAAAAATTACCGTTCTGACCCAGAACTTCTTTGCTTTATCAATGATTTTTTTTCAGCATTTAATAATCGTTTTATTCAGATGGAACCACATATTCCAGATGATTACTGTTTGAATCATAACTTAAATGTTGCTCATTTTTATTTAAGTGAAGACTCCAAAGAAAAATTCGAAGAAACTCATCCTGAACAAGAAGCTATTTTTCAACACATTCAAGCTTTAATCAAAGATGGGGTTTCTTTTGAATCCATTTGTATTCTGACCCGAACAAATTCTCAACTTATGGAGCTTTCACGTTTTCTTTCTGAAAAAAATCTTCCCATTCAAATTCATTCTCCAGGAGGTTTTTTTCAAAAAAGAGAAGTTATCGATGCTCTTAGTGTTTTGAAATTTTTAGTCAATCCTCATGATAACTTAAATCTTCTTTGCATTTTGAGATCTCAATGGTTTTATGTCGAAGACAGGCATCTGATTTCTTCAATCACCTCTTCTAAAGACTCATACTTTAATCAATTTCTTTCCAGTCAAGATAAGACTGAATTTTCTCGTTTTAAAGCATTGGTTCAATACAATCAATTAACTTCAACAACAAGCTTAGGATTTATTTTTGAAAAAATTCTTATTGACGAAGGTTTTTTTGACCAATCTTATTTAATTGATCCATCTGGAAAATTTGAAGCTAATTTATGGAAGCTCATTCATCTTCTTAAAACCGAAGAAAAAAAATCTGGTTTTAATCATCTCAAATTTATTGAAGAAAACACACAAAACACGATGAATGACTTTCAAAGTCACTCAGAAGCTGTTTCTGCAATTTCTCCTGATCGTATCAATCTAATGACAATCCACGCTTCAAAAGGTCTTCAATTTGATCACGTTCTGATTCCTTTTCTAAACACCAAACTAAACACAACAAATACACAGTCTCTTGTTGTTGATCAATCTTGTTTTAAATGGAGTTTGCAAATTCCATTAGATGACGAACAAAAATTACACATTCCTCCTCCTGCCATTCAGCTTCTGCATCAAACACGACAAAATGAATTTGAAGAGTCTCTAAGAGTGTTTTATGTTGCCCTTACGCGGGCAAGAAAAACAATTGCTCTTTTTTCTTTTGGACCAATTAAAAATAAAAGCTGGGCATCATTTGTCCCTCTTTCCTCTGAACCTGGACAACACCAAACGAGTAATTACAGTTATTCTGTTCATTGTCCTCCGTATCAGGAAAATCTCTATTTTGAATACAAACCATCCCCTCATTTAAATATTATTCCTGCTTTAACTTCCATTGAAGATAAAACAAATTCACCTTTAGAAATTAAATCTGTATCTCATTTGATTGAAGAATTTTATTCAGAAAAGAAAAATCAAAATAAAAAAAATCAAATATTAAATTCTAATTCTGCAATTGATTCCTTAAACAAACTTTACGATGGAATCAAAACACATAAATTATTAGAAAAAAGAATTCCTAATTCCAAACTTCTTAATTATCTTAACAGCATAAAAAAACCACCGATGAAAGAGCTTCTTGAACATGGACATTCAGAGTGGGGATTTACATCCTACCAAAATATTGATTTTTGTTTTGAAGGACAAATTGATCTCTGGGGAAAAGATCCTATTGAAACAAATCTCTTTTGGATCATTGATTACAAAACCGGAACAAGTCTCCATATGGATAAAGCTTTTTTACAAATGCAATACTACTCTCTTGCTCTTAGGCAATTTATTAAAATACCCTGCAAAATTTTACTTTCCGCTCTTTTTCTAACGGAACAAAAAATTGAAATTCAAGAAGCAAAAGATCCAAATGAAATTTTTCAAATGAGAGCACACAATAGGAAGAAATTAATTTAAAATCGAGTTTAATTTATTATTTTGTTGCTGGTGAAAATAGTCTTGTTCTTATTTTTTGCGTTGGCTGAACAATCCATCGATTTACCACATTTAATTGGGGAAAAAGATCAGGAAATGAACAATATGATTTAAATTCTTCAATATTCGTTATTAGTCCACTATTATAAGCAATAATAAATTGTTTTAGTTTGTCTGTTGAGGGGCCTCTAATTTGAACAATGTCTGAATTAGAAAAATAATAGGATTCGCTGATCCCAATGAGATTAGTTCCAAGACCGACAGACCAACTTGCTGAATTGCAATTTGTGTTATTTGCAAATAAATTCATTGGGCTTTTATTTATTCCAAGATTGTAGTTTAATCCAAAAGAAGAGGCTTGAATAATATTTAAATTAGATAGCAGGGGAGGAAAACTTGTTGTTTTAAACCATCCTAAATAATTTTCAGTGTTTCTGCATGAACCCATAAGAATTCCACTGAGACTAGTGGGTCCTGG
>CAYMLA010000254.1:0-4471 GCA_964390785.1 uncultured Bdellovibrionales bacterium
CATTTCAGAACGTAAAAGTCGTTCTTTTAGATCTCCTAGGTCATCTGACTTAGGATCTCCTTCGCCGAGTTCACTTTTTATTGCCTTCATTTGCTCTCTTAAAAAATACTCTCTTTGACTTTTATTAATTTCATCTTTTGCGGTATTACGAATGCGCGCTTGCATTTGTTGAACTTCTAATTCGTTTGCTAAAACTTCATTAACGAGACGGAGACGTTCCATCGGATCAAAAGTTTCAAGAACGGCTTGAGCATCAGAAACTTTAAGTCCTAAATTGCTTGCAATAAGATCAGCAAGACGACCGGGTTCACCAATATCATCAAGCACGAGGAGAATGTCTGGAGATAACATTTTGCCAAGAGAAATTATTTTTTCAATTTGTTCTTTGGCATGTCGAACGAGGGCTTCATATTCAATTGGAGTGGCCGTGAGTTGAGGCTCTTCAAGTTTTTCAATGTTAACTTCAAAAAAAGGACTCGTTTTATCAAAGTTTTTAATGCGCCCTTTGGAAATGCCTTGAACTAAAATCTTAACCCGACCATCGGAGAGTTTTCGCATTCTCATAATCATAGCAATGGTTCCAACGGTATAAATAGATTCAGGTGTTGGATTAACCTCGGTGATTTCTTTTTGTGAGGCTAAAAAAATGAGCCTGTTTTTTGTTAGCGACTCTTCGACGGATAAGATTGAGCTTTCTCTCCCGACAAATAAAGGAAGAATCATGTAGGGGAAAACAACAATGTCTCTAATGGGTAAAAGGGGCAGTGTGTTTGGAATTTCAAGTGCTTTATCATCAAAACTCATCGCAGATCCTCCAGAGGAGAGTGTTTAAGTGCTTTCATTAATCACTTCGGCTCACTGGTTTTAAATCTTTAAAAAAAAATAATGAGTAGAGGTCTGGAATTAGAGCACTAATTGAATTTTACTCTCAATTTCCATTAAGGTTTCTTTACTTCCGTTGGGTCGAGGGCTTGAATTATTTTATCTTTAATCTGATAAGCAATAAGTGGACGCACGAGCTCTCGATTTGAAGTCATGGTTAAAAGTCCAGCAGCACCGTGAAAGGTTTTTGTTTTTGACAAGGCTATTTCGAGTTCATTTCGTTCTTTAACTCCACTAAGGATGAGTTGTCTGAGTAAAAGAGCAGAGTCATAACCTTGAACTGAAAAAGGAGAAGGTGTTTCTTTAAATGTTGCGCTGTAGTCGACAAAAAAAGAGTTGTGTTTAAAATGCTTAAGATCTTGGGCGTCAACAAAAAGGGCACGATCAATATAATCTCCGGCTCGATTAATAATTTCAGGGGTGTTTATTAAGTTTGTCCCCAATAATGTAAGGTCGTGGACATCGTTGTATTTTAACATGGGGGCGATTTGGCCAAAAGCCTGAGCGCCATCAGGTATAAAAAGCGCATCAAAGTCAATAACAGGAGGCAGGAGATCTTCTGGAATTTGATGCCTTAATGAGCGTGTGGATTGCTTATTAAGCCATTGATTGAATCTCCATTTGTATTCAGCAAGACGGTCTTCAATAAAATAAGTTCCGACAAGGCGCTGGATGTGGATTTTAAAATCAGATTCTTTGGGGTCATAAGTTTGTACGGCACGAATTGTTCCGCCTTTTTCTTTAACGACGTCCCAAAAAGAGTTGGCATATTCAATTCCATAGAGATCATTTGGATAGAGAATAGCAAAGGATTTTAATCCAAGTTGATTGATGGCAAGATCGGCTAAAAATTCGACTTGAATTCGACTTGTGAGCGAATATTGAAAAACGGTTGAACCCGTTTGTGTGATGAGGCTTTTTTGTGCAAGACAAATGCTTGGGACACCAAGCTCGTATGATTTTTGTGCAACAGCGGGCGCAGTCTTGCTAAGAAGAGGGCCAATGATGGCGCTCACATTGTGTTCTAAGACAAGGGTTTCAACCGCTTTTTGGGCGACATCAGGATTTCCTTGGCTGTCTATAATAGCGAGAGAAAAATCGGTGGACGAGGGTTTGCCATAAAGACCTAATCCAAGTTGTATTCCGTGAAGAGCTTGGTAGGCAATCCGAGAATGAGGTCCAGACAGAGGAAGAATGACTCCAATCGTATAAGGATTTGTTTTTTTGAGGGATTGAATTTGATTTAAAAGAGAGTCGGCCTTTAGACTAAGATTGCTTTCGGGGAGGTAATAACCGACATTTTTTAAAAAGCTAATGGCGTCGTTATAATTTCGATTCATGTAATGACGTTTTCCAAGCTCAAAGTAAGCGTGTCCACGAAAAAAACCAAAGCGAGAGCTTGAAGATACCGTTTGAAGTTGTTCCATTGAAAGTTGCCGTTCAATAATTTCAATGGCTTGAACACGATAGGAGTTTGTCTTTTGTGGGTCACTTTCTTGGGCTATGAGGTTCACAAGAGACTCCAGCGTTTCAAGGGGGAGGCCGAGTTTGTTTAATGCATTAAATTGAAGTTGATAAATTTTTGTCGAAAGAGTGTCATCGATTTCTTTGTTATTTAAGGCCTTTTTAGTAAGAAGAGGAACTTCTTCAAGTTTTCCAAGTCTAAAAAGAGAAAGGGCGGCTAAATAGAGGGCTTCACTTTCTCGAGGGCTTTTTATTGTTAGTTTATGGACTTGATAATAATATTTAAACGCGTTGTCGTATTTTTTGTAAAAAGAATAGATGTGTCCAATATAAATATAAGAATCATCGGTGAGGGTAGAGTCAGGACTTTTTTCTGTAACAGTTAAGAACTTATTTAAAGCGGAAGAATAATTTTTTTTATCATACTGTATTTGAGCGTCATTGTAGAGAGATACAATCGATTGTTCCGGTTGACGGGGATCTTTTTTTTCAACAACAGTTGTTACGCATGAAGAAAGAAACAAGAAGAGACAAGGTATTATTTTATTTGCGGTCATGATGGACCCCTCTTTTTTTTAATTTTTGTTCAAATGATCTTACCAAAGGTGAGTCAAGTTGCGAAGAACGAAGTTTTTTAAAAAGTTGTTTTTGTTCAGAAGTTAGTTTTTGAGGGATATCAAGTAAGATTTTGACAATTAAGTCACTGGGTTGATTTTGTTTTGCAGATTTAACTCCTTTTGATTTTAGACGAAAGACTTGGTTGTGATGGGTTCCAGGAGGGATGGTCATTGAAACGGTCGATTGAGGAGTTTTAATTTTTAATTCACACCCCAGAACGGCATCAATGAGAGACAGGGGGAGATTAAGGTGAGTCAACTGTCCATCAAATTCAAATAGACTCGAGGGGTCAACACGCAGGGTCACGATGAGGTTTCCGGCAATTTCATCACCTAAAGAGTGATCTCCATATCCGGATAAGGTGATTTTTTGATTTTCTTTGCTATCAGGAGGGACTGTAATTGTAACTGAAGCGGTGTGTTCTTTGTCTTTTAGATTTCGAACGTATTGGATGTTTCTTTGACACCCCTGAAGGATGTCTTCAGTTTCTAAAAAAAGGGTAAACTCAAGATGAGCCCCTTGTTTTTGAGGCTTAAAAATATTTTTAAATTCATCAACGATTTCTTCAAAAGGAGTTTTTTCCTGAGATTGTTTTTTGTTTTGATTTGTTGGGGAGGTTTTATTTTTTTTATAAGGAGTTAATTTGTCATTTTGCTTTAGAGAGTGGTCATATTTTTTTTTGCGCTCGGAATTGCTTAGTGTGTTGTAAGCTAAATTAATGAGCTTAAACTGCTCTGCAAGGAGGATGTCGCCAGAGGTTTTATCGGGATGATATTTTTGTGCGAGAGAGCGATAAGATTGCTTGATTTCGTTTAATGAAGCATTTGGTGAAACGTTTAACAAGGCGTAGTATGTTTTTTCAGACACGCGTGTGTCTCCACGATTTACTCTTTGTTTTCGGGTTGAATTTTATTTTCAGTTGGTTTTTTTTCTTTTGCAACGACAACTTGAGCCGGACGAATGATTTTGTCATGAAAACGATAAGGTTTTTTAAAGAGAGCACAGATGTGACCAGCAGTGAATTCATCGGTTTCTTGAACGCTGAGGGCTTCGTGAAGGCTAGGATCAAAGGCTTGTCCAAGGCAGGGGACTTCTTCAATATGAAAAGCATTAAGGGTCGACTTTAAATTTTGATAAGTCATCTCAATGCCTTGAATAAAACTTTCAAAATTTGTGTCACTTTTAGCTGTTTCGAGAGCAAGTTCAAAGGTGTCTAAAACATCAAGTAATGATAATGCCAAACGCTCAGGTCCAAATTTGATGAGATCACTTCGTTCTTTGATGGATTGTTTTTTATAATTATCAAATTCAGCTTTTAGATAAAGATAGTTCTTTTTCCACTGTTCAATCTCTTTGGTTTTTTCTTCTAATGAAGCTTGAAGCGAAGAAAAAAGGTCGTGTTCTTTCGTTTCTGAAGAAGGCTCGACGATGTTGTCTGCGACTTCGGTTGTTTCATCGGAGTTTGGAGTGCTTATAGAAGAGGCTGTTTGTTGAGAATCTTCAGAAG
>CAYMLA010000255.1:0-4446 GCA_964390785.1 uncultured Bdellovibrionales bacterium
TGAGAACTGAAGACTGAAATCTGTAGGCTGCGGACGAAGTCCGCTCTATGAATTACAGAATTTGGCTTCAAGATGAGTACACTAAGCGATCAAGGAAGAATAAAAACTATAGTTTGAGAGCTTTTGCACAGTTGTTACAAATGGAAGCTTCAAGCGTTTCTCAAATCATATCAGGGAAAAGAAATGCATCGGAAGCTCTTTTGAGAAAACTATGCAATAAACTTGGAGCACGACCAGAAGTGGTGGCTCTACTTGTTGAAAACAATAAAAAGGCAGGTTCAAGATCAAAGGGATTAGAAATAACAGCTTTTCCAGAATACCATCAATTGAGTGTTGATGTGTTTTCTGTAATAGCTGACTGGTATCATTATGCAATTTTAGAGCTTACTTTTGTTAAAGATTTTAAGTCTCGTTCTGATTGGATGGCAAATAAGTTGGATATAACTAAAGCTCAGGCTTCAATTGCTGTTGAAAGACTATGTCGACTAGGTCTTTTGAACAAGCAAGGTGGTGTTTTCAAAAAAACAGAAAAATTCCTCACTAATGGAAGGCAAGGAGATACTTCTTCAGCAATGAAGTGTCTGCAAAAAAATGTTTTAGAAATGGGCTTAAAGGCTATTGAAGAAGTGCCACAAGATGAAAAGGATATTACTTCGATGACTTTTGCTATTAATACAAAAAAAATGGCACAAGCTAAAGAAAAAATTAAAAATTTTAGAAGAGAAATGGCTCTATTAATGGAAGATGGCAATCAAGATAGAGTTTATCACCTAGGAATACAACTCTATCCGGTTTCTAAATCTGATTGATCAGAGATTGGCTATTTTTAAATTTATTAAAATCTTAGATGTTTAGGAGAATTTGTGATGAAAAAAATTATATTTATAAAGTTATCAGGAAAATTGTTTGTTTTGTATTGTTTATTTGTTTTTAATTTTACTATTGTCAACGCACAATTACCTTTTGGTAGTGAAGGCTTTGGAGGAGGTTGTGTTGTAAGTAATTCTGTCGGAGAGTTAGTGCCACTTGATTTGTATGGTCGTGAAGGCATAGATTTAAAAGTTGACAAAAATGTAACATCTGTACTTTCTGAGAAAAATTATCAATTTAATGAGAAATGGTTGTTTTCAGTAAATGGAGGAGATATTAATTTGGGATTTTTAGGTCATTATGTTTGGGGGTTTCCAGATCTGAAAAGCCTTGAAAGAAGTAGAGAGTATATTGGCTACAGATTGCTCAACAAAGAGACTATGCCAGCCTATCAAGAAATGATGAGATTTTTGAGAGAAGTGGATCACCCAATTGCTAGAGAATTTGAAAATGCCGCTCAAACTTTATGGATCTACGAGATGCCATATCATTTTAATTTGAATGCTTGGAATAAATTAAAAGAAATGAATAGTCCCATTTGTCAGTCTCCGGAAGGATTTAATCTTAATAGAAATGAATTTATTCCTGTAATGCTTTACTTGGGAACAAATGGGTCAAGTCATACTAGTCATGTTTTGCTGTCAAGTCCAATATGGAATTTATTACCATTGGCATATCAGTCGGCAATGTTAGTTCATGAAGTTGGCAGAAGATTGCAAGACGAAGATGGAGAGAGTTTAGTTGATGAAGAATTGTATCAAGTTGTATTTAATTTAATTGATAAAAATTCAGATTTGAGATTTTTAAATGATGTTTTTGTTAAATTCCCAAGAGCAAAAATTGAAGTTCGTGATAGACTTTTTTTAAATAATCTAAAAACGAACCTTCTTGAACAGTGTCAAAAGCTAAGAGATATCAGTAATATTAATGGAGAAGAAATATATAGTTTGTGTCAGCATGTAAATGGCATAGAAGCATTTGATGGTATTCTGGATGTACTCGGCGACTTAATGAGAAAAATTCGAGCTGAATTTCTTGATAGCAGCAGATTAACGAACCGACAAAGGGAAGAACTAACAGAGTTAAATGATTTGTTTTTTTCTATCTATAGGCGACTTTTATTCAGGAGATTAAAAGTGTTAGATAATTCTCTTGTGGGTGGAAGGTCCGTGACTCCTCAATCACAAGGCTCTTTTGATTTGTATAAAATTTCTTTAGAAAGTTTAATTGATAATAAGTTGTTGTTAGACGAAAAGGGTTCTAAAGTTGAGTTGCCTGATTTGCCAGTGAACACAAAAGAAACATGGTGGAACCGCTTTTCTACAGGTGAATTTAGAGATTAACAGTATTTAGTGGCTGTTGCAAAACAGCCACTAAATACTTAAAAAAAATGACTCTTTTAAGTTGAGGAGAGTGAGTGGAAAATGAAATACCAAAATCAGCTTATTGGAAGAAGTCAAATTTTGATTTCTATTATTTGCACATCAATGGACAATCTTATTTTGAGTCCCTTCATCAGTCTCTATCAAATGCTCAAGAGCAAGTTTTTATTTTAGGTTGGGATATTGATTTTAGAATACAGTTGATTGATAGGGAAATAAAAGCTCCAAATCCTTATAAAGATCAACGGTGTTTGGGCGGTTTATTATCTCACATGGCTCATCAGAATAAAAACTTAAAAATTTTTATTTTAATTTGGGATCATCCATTTTTTTATGGTTCAGATCGTGAGATGTTTTCTCAAATTAAAGCAAAGTATTGGTTTCCAGATAATATTTTCTTTTTTAGAGATGATAGTCATCCTTTTACAGGGTGTCATCATCAAAAGTTGGTCGTTATTGATGGAAAGACGGCTTATGTTGGGGGAATTGATTTGACTTCTGGGCGTTGGGATCAGTTGGATAATCCAGCTCTTAGTTATGGACGAGAAGATATTACAGTTGGAAAATATCCTCCGTTTCGAGATTTTATGATCCAAGTTTCAGGGGATGCAAGTGCTCATTTTGCCCGACATTTCATTCGTCGTTGGAAACGGGGTGTTTCAATTTTTGATCGGCGCATTGATTCTCCTAAGAAAATGACTCAATGTCAAAATTGTAATTCTATTTTGTATATCGCACGATCGAGTCCTCGTTATAAACTTTATCCACAAGTAAAAGAGGTTCTTAAAATTCATGTAGAATTGATTAAAAGAGCAAAAGAATTGATCTACATAGAAAATCAGTATTTGACTAATTCTGATATTGTATCGGCTCTTATTCATCAGTGTAAAAATAATCCAAATCTTCAAGTTACAATTATTCTTCCTTCAGTTCTTCAAGGTGTTTTTGAAAAATACTCAATGGAAAGAAAGCTTAAAAAAATTATTAAAAAACTCAATAGAGAAGATCAAAGATTAAATAATTTATGTCTATTTTATCCTATGCGAAAAAAAGAGGATGGTTCTTTTATTTCAGTAAATGTTCATGGTAAAATAATGATCGTTGATGATTGTTTTTTGAAGGTAGGGTCATCAAATCTTAATATGCGTTCAATGGGCTTAGACACAGAACTCGATGTGGTTATTCAAGATGGGAATGCAGATCAATTGAGGTCTTTAAAAGTTAAAATTTTAGCTTCTCTTTTGCAAAGTGATGAAACAAGAATTGAAAATGAATTAAGCGAATGCGGTAATATAAATTCACTTTTAAACAAGAAATATTTAAATGTTTCTGTTAGAAATTTAGTTTTTAAAGCATCCTCAGAGGATACTTTTTTGGAAGAACTTGTTCAGTCTCTTCCCATGGATGAGAGTCATCCTCTTGAAATTGAACAACTTGCCGAAGAGTTATTTCAACAAAGTCGGTTAAAGTGGTTTAAAAAAATAATTTTAAATGTATTTATTTTTCTGTTGTTATCAGGTTTGACTTATTTGGCTGTTTATTACTCTCGATTTTTAATTTCGTATGCTCCCTTTTCTACAGAATTCTTAAATAATTTAATTGAACATGAATCATCTTGGCTGTTTGGTCTTGGATTTTTTGTGTTTTATATATTTGCCGGCCTTGTGTTTTTTCCATTGAATTTGTTTATTCTTGTTAATGCAACGCTATTTTCTCCTCTTGGGGCCATCGCTTTGTCTTTTTTGGGTGCAATGCTTGTGGGATCTTTAGGCTTTTGGATTGGTCAATTTTTGGGGTTATCTTATTTATTAAAAAGATTTCCTTCAAAGGCTAATAAAGTTCTTGAAACTGTAAAAAAAGGTGGTGTTATTCCTATTTTTCTTTTAAGAATGATTCCTCTGTTGCCCTATTCTTTGACTAATTTCTTATTGGGTGCTATAAATTATCGTTTTCGTCATTATTTTGTGGGGACAACTTTGGGGTTGCTTCCAGGAATAATTGTTTTTGTTGTTTTGCAGCGAACTCTTTTGGATTTATTATTTTACCCTAATGCTCATAACTTAATTTTATTTTTTGCTATTGTTGTTATTGTTTTATTTCTTTTTAATAGTATTAAGAAACGATTTTTATGAAAGTGATCTCATAAAGCGGACTTCGTCCGCAGCCTACAGATTTCAGTCTTCAGTTCTCAGCT
>CAYMLA010000256.1:0-3484 GCA_964390785.1 uncultured Bdellovibrionales bacterium
CCAAAATAATGCGGTTAAAATAGAGTATATATCACCAAGCCAATAATAAGATTCCATAATGCAGACTCCACTTGTGTTGCATTAAGTTTACAGTTATCCGTTTCAGTTTATTTGTAATTGAAAATCGTAACGAATTCAACAAACGACAAGTTAAACTAAATAGTGCCTGTTGCGAAATAACTGAGAACTTATTCATTCTTTTTTTACTGAGGGAGTCGAATGGGTTTTCCCTTCATCCAAACGCTTCGGATGTCTCCTAAGTGCCCCACCTGATAAAACAAATCCTTCCATGATGAATTAAAAACAACAAAGTCGGCTTCTTTTTGATTTTCAATAGATCCCAATTTTTGTTCTAATCCTAAAGCCTTAGCAGCATTGAAAGTGTAGCCAACAAGGACTTCAGGTAAGGACATTTTCATTTTCATTCGAGCCAAAACTCCAACAAAAGAGAGGTCTGGAGTGGGAGAGCTGCCTGGATTGTAATCGGTTGCTAAAGCAACACAAGCTCCGTGATCAATGAGTTTTCGAGCTGGTGGATAAGCCATATTTAAATAAAAATCGGCGGATGGCAATAAGACGCATGTCGATTTTGATTTTGCCAATATTTGAATGTCAGAATTGTTGATTTGAACAAGGTGATCCACGGATTGAGCAAATAGCTTTTCAGCCATTTGTGTTCCTTTTGAATGAGAAAGCTGTTCAACATGAGCGGTAATAGAAAGGCCTAATTCTTTTGCGGCTTTAAAAAAAGCTTCGGATTGTTTAGGCGTAAAATAGCCTTTTTCTACAAACGCATCCACACGATGAGCAAGCTTTTTTCTGGATACTTCAGGTAAAACCTTATGAATAACATTTTTGATATACTCGTCTGCATTTTTAAATTCAGACGGAACGGCATGAAGAGCTAAAAAGGTTGAAATAATTCGTGCTTTTTTTAACTCAGAAATGGCTTGAAGCATCTTGATTTCATCGTTTAAATTGAGAGCATAACCACTTTTTACTTCAATTGTTGTTACACCTTGTTTTAAAAACAAATTGACGTTTTTTTGCCCTTGGTAAATTAATTCATTTAAAGTTGCTTTTCTTGTATCCTTAACTGT
Organism: uncultured Bdellovibrionales bacterium; assembly: GCA_964390785.1. GTDB lineage: Bacteria > Bdellovibrionota > Bdellovibrionia > Bdellovibrionales > CAYMLA01 > CAYMLA01. Next base: position 1,101 of record CAYMLA010000256.1, read on the forward strand.
TGACTGAATGCCTCCGCCTTTTTGAGCGATCTCTTGATAAGTTGCCCCCTGATTTCTCATTTCAAATTCGTGACTGCGACTTCCGCCATAGACTAAATGAGTATGACATTCAATAAATGAAGGCAAAACCGAATCTGCAAACAAAGAAACCTTTTGTGCTTTTCTTTTTATAGAATGCGGGATTTCTTTTCGCTGACCAACCCAAACAAAGTGCCCCTTATCAACGGCAAAAGCTCCGTCTTTGACTAGGCTTAAGTCTTTCTCCTTAGGGTTTCTTCCTTGTTTTTTGGCTGCACGAGAAAAAGTCAATAAATTTTCAATGTCTGTAAATAATGTTAAAGATTGAGACATAGAACTAATTTATAGGAGAACCCATGTCTTATTCAAGTAGAATATATAGTGGCTGTTGCAAAACAGCCACTATATGACTATTTTGCGGCAGCCACTACTTATTAAAATCCACTCCTTAGCAGCAGCCATTAAATGAACTTTTTCAATGATTTAAGCCCCTTGTGGCCCATGAGGCATCAATTGATCTTTGTCTTACAAAATCTGGAAAGAAAATTCCTTAGTTTGATTTAAACCAACTTTTCACGGTTGAAGAGACTTTGCCGAATAAAGATTCCTTTTTATGAGACACCGAAAGCGGAGTCCTTTGATTAGAAGCTGATTTTAATTCAGGTCTTTTATAGGGCGTTCTTTTTTTCTTAGATTGGTTGTACGGTTTAAATTCTTTTCCACTCATTGTTGAGCGACGATCGGATGATTTTCGATCAACAGAGTTTCGATTTTCTTGATTTCTCCTATTTTCTTCCTTTGATTCCAATCGGCGATCCGAATGTCGGCCAGTCATGCGATCTCTGTGTTGAGACTCTTTGCTTTTTTCAGTTGAACGAGGCCGCTCATCCTCTCGATTAGGGCGTTTACGGTCACTCCATTTTTTTGTTGGTCGTCTTTTTTTATCTTTTAAAACAGAAAGAGACTTTCGATGTCCTAAATCTCTACTGAGATGGACAAAATCACTCACTAAATCAACATCATCCATCCACCCAATTTCAATTTTTGACTGAAGATAATCTTCAATTCGAACCAATGAATCCACGTCTTCTTCTGAAACTAAAGCAATGGCCGTCCCCATATTTCCCGCTCGACCGGTTCTTCCGATTCGATGCACATAATTTTCTGGATCCATTGGAAGATCATAATTAACAACGAGATCCACTCCTGAAACATCAAGTCCTCTGGCTGCTAAATCAGTTGCAACCAAAATAGCTTTTTTGCATGATCGAAATTCCTCCATCACATCATCACGACGAGATTGACTTAAAAGAGAAGAAATGCTGATTGAAGGCCAATTGTTTTTTCTTAAAAAATAAGCCAATCGTTCAACATTATTTTTGTAATTGCTAAATACAATTGCTTGAACGGGTTGATTTTTATTTAAAAGAGACAATAAGAATTGTGGTTTATCCGTTTCACCAATATGAAAAATAGAATCCTTTACATTTTCGGCTTTAGCTGAATCTTGACCGTCTTTGATTTCAATGGGATCAGCTCCAAATTGATAACCGACATACAAGGCATCATAATTTAAAGTTGCGCTAAACACGAGAAATTGTCTGTTGCGAGGAATTTTATGAAGAATAAACGTCATGTCTGCCTTAAATCCCATATCAAACATTCGATCAGCTTCATCAAAGACAACGGCGCGAACAGAACGAAAATCAATGGCATGCTGATTAAATAAATCAATGGTTCGCCCCGGAGTTGCAAATACAAAATCAATTCCAGATTTTAAAAGGTCTTTTTGTTCTTTATAATCTTTACCACCATGAATAATCATAGCCCTTAATTGACTAGCCCCTTTCAGTTCATTAAATTGATCATACAATTGATCAGCTAATTCTCGTGTTGGAACCAAAATCAAAATATAATGATGTTCAGACCATCCCGAAAAGACACCCGATTGATTCTCAGAATCATGTTTTCGGCTTCGAATCACCCGTTCCATTAGGGGGAGCAAAAAAGCGGCTGACTTCCCTGTTCCTGTTGGAGCTAATGCCGCAATATCTGAGCCTAAAAGAACTTTTGGAATGACTTTTTCTTGTATGGGTGTCGGTTGAACAAATCCGAGAGCCTTAATTGCCGTTAACAAACTTTCACTTAATCCAAAACGATCAAAATCCACATTTTCACCTTTTTATTTCATAACGTTAAAGCATCAAATTTTAACACCGTCATATCTTATTCAAAAAAAAAAAGCTATAAAAAATAACATTATGTTTCATTCAATGAATTTCCTAATCAAATGAATAAACTCCTCCGGTTCTTCCATATGAACCCAATGCCCAACATGGGGAACTTCAATTCCAACTAACTGAGTG
>CAYMLA010000256.1:3494-4434 GCA_964390785.1 uncultured Bdellovibrionales bacterium
TTTCCTTTTTCATTTTCTCAAAAACAGACGTTGAAAGTTCTTTTGAGTTTTCACCTCGCACAATAAGAGTCGGAATTTTTAAGGCTCTCAGTTCGTGCCAACGGTCCTTTTGACGACCCAAACGAGCTGTTTCAATAATGCCTTCGTAAGAAAATTTCCAATCAATTAAGCCCTCGTCTGTTGTTTTCAAATTAGAATAAAGATACATTCCTAAAATTTGAGGCTTATACCAATCTTGAATTTTCCAAATAAATTCATTCATCATGTATTCTTTGGCTTGTTTTCTCTCCAAAAATGGAACGGGGACTTGGTCTAAAAGGTAACGAATTTTTTCTTGATCGTTTGGTTGCGCCTCAGGGCCGATGTCTTCAATGATTAATTTTTGAACTCGATCTGAGTGCCGAAAGGAAAAATTTAATGCGTTTCTGCCGCCCATTGAATGTCCAATCAAAAACACCTTATCCCACCCGAGCTCATCCAATAAAAATTTTAAGTCGTCCGCATAGTCTTCCGGAGCATAACCAGACTGAGGCTGAAAAGATCGTCCATGCCCTCTTTGGTCATAGACTAAAACTTCAAAATCCATTTTTAAATCATCAGATATCTTTCTCCAATTCGAAACCGAACCCATCAATCCATGAAGCAAAACCACACGTCCTTTTTTGGGGGTTCCAAACACCTGAGTAAAAAATTGTCCACTTTTATTCATGATTCAACAAACCTAAGGCTAACTCGCACTTGACGTTAATTCATTTAAAATGTCATTATGCAATTTCAATGATAAGAAATCAAAACCTTGACTCATTTAAACAAATTGATCCTGACGCGCTTAGTATTATTCGGAGATTACAAAATGCGGGACACACCACTTATTTGGTGGGCGGATGCGTCAGAGATTTTTTATTGGGGTTGACTCCTAAAGATTTCGACCTTGTCACTT
>CAYMLA010000257.1:0-1141 GCA_964390785.1 uncultured Bdellovibrionales bacterium
TTAGCGCCTCTTGCTAGCCGTTCGTCGTCACGCCTCGATATAAGTAAAACTAATGACACATCTCCATTAAATCTATTTCGCAACAAGCACTATTTAGTCTCTTTAGGGATTTCCTTAAGAGGAATCTGTTTTACTTCATTGCCATCATAGCGATAAATCTGTGGTTCATGATCCATAACGGTCGCCAAATTCACAGGGCGCTTCCACATCGCTTGGATGTTTTTAAGCGTTTCAAGCATATAATCAGGCTGCAAATCAATGCCCTCAAACATATGTGTAAGCAAAAGCTCTCCTCGATTTTCAAAATTTGCATCTTCAACAGAAATAATAGGTTGACCAAAATTTGTCATTTGAAATAGAAGCTTTGCTTTAATGGCTTTAAAATTTCGAGTGTCAACTTCAAAACGCTGTGTTCGCCTGTTGTATTGATACACAAAAAATTTATTCTCAATACAAAATTCTTCAGTTAAAAAAGCATCAATAAACATAACATCGTTATAATTTCGTCGGACTTCAAAAATTTTCTCTCGCCCTAATCCCGCTTTGGTATCCCAATTTTTTCGTTCATTAATATCATCACACTCTTCCCACTCTTTACCAAACTGCCCTTTATCCCAGCGCTCTTCAATTTTTCTTATCAATTCTAATCCAACTTTATACGGATTATAACTTGTCGGAGACATCGCCACCGTCCCACTATGATGATCTGCAAAATCGATAACCTCACTGTCATTTAAAATATGTTCCGTCATTAAACGTGAATGCCAATAAGAAGCCCATCCCTCATTCATCGTTTTTGTTAAGCCTTGAGGCATAAAATAATAAGATTCTTCTCGAATGATTGACAAAATATCTTGCTGCCAAGCTTCCAATGGAGCGTAATGAAGAAGAAACAATAAAATATCCCGTTCTCGTTCGGAAGGAAATTTTGATTTTTCTATTGCCTTTTCTTCTCTTTTTATCTGTTGAGCCTTAATAAATTCTGGGGGATTAATATAGTCCCTCATATAATCCTTCTCTACAGGCAAAAGATAATCAACAGCCTGTTCTTCCTCTGTTGAATTTTTCTTATCTTTAGTTTTCGATGGTTCAAAATAAGGACTATACATATTAATTAAATTTTCAACACTTAAACATTGAT
>CAYMLA010000257.1:1151-4429 GCA_964390785.1 uncultured Bdellovibrionales bacterium
ACTGGATCAAGACCATAACGATCAATATACCTTCGAATTCGAGTTGCATGATTGGCCATTTTGTCCATCATTTTGCGATTTGTTTTAGAAAACCACATGTTGTTTTTAAAAAAATCACAATGACCATACACATGAGCCATCACTAATTTTTGATCCATTACTGTATTGCCTTCCATTAAATAGGCATAACAAGGATCTGTATTAATTACCATTTCATAGATTTTTGAAAGACCATATTCATACCCCTTAGATAATCTTTCATAATCCATTCCAAATTTCCAATGAGGGTATCGAACAGGAAAACCACCATAAGCCGCGATTTGATTCATTTGATCATAACTAATCAACTCAAAAATAGTATCAAAAAAATCTAAACCCACATTTTCAGCAATTTTTTTAATTCGTACTCTTGCCTTTTCAAGCTCTGGTGTCAACATCGCCATTCTCTCACTTACCCTTGCCTAAAAAATCTTTTATTGAATCTAAAATTTTATCTTTACTCGCAATCTGACTTAAAGTTAAAATTTCATTGTCTCCAAATTCCTTTGATAAATCTCGATAAAATTGTCCGCTTCCATACTTGCTTTCAACTTGCCCATAACCAAACATGTTCACTTTTGGAAGAAAAAACTCTTTCAACAAAGAAAGGCAAATTTTTGTGTCTTCCCCACTCCAATTATCGCCATCACTAAAATGAAAGGGATAAACATTCCATCCGTCTAAAGGATAATCCGCTTCTATCATTTCTTTACAAAGCTTATATGCTGAACTAATTAGCGTTCCTCCTGATTCACTTGTCGTAAAAAAAGTGTGTTCATCCACTTCCTGTGCTGCTGCATCATGGATGATAAAACGTGTTTCTAAGCCTTTATAATGTTTTTTCAACCACATATTGATCCAAAAACTTTCTAAACGAACAATCTCTTTTTGCTCTTCCCCCATTGAACCAGAAACATCCATCATATAAATAACCACAGCGCGCGTTTGAGGCTCAATTATTGTTTTATACTGTCGATATCGTAAATCTCTTCGAATCGGTATAATAAAGGGTTCTTCAGGATCATAAATTCCCAACGCAATATAGCGTTTTAAAGCAAGCTTATAAGAAGATTTAAAATGCCTTAATGATTCAGGCCCTATCGGGCTTAATCCCGAATATTTTTTCTTTTCTGATGTGATGGTTTTATTGGCTTTAGGTTGAATTCTAGGTAATTCTAATGTGTCACCTAGAATATCAGCCAATTCATCCATCGTAACCCCAACCTCAAGAAAATGTTCACCTGGACTATCTCCGGCTTGCCCCTGCCCATCCTGAGGTTCACCAACACCATCACCAGGCTTTCCACCTCCTCGTCCGACACCCCCTTGTTGTTTCGGGCCATAACGAAATGTCGGAATTTCGATATGAGGAATAGGAATTTTGACAAACTCTTTTTCCCTTTTACCGATCATTTCGTCATGAGAGATAAACTTTTTTAGATCTCCCTTGATCTTACCTTTTACGATGTCTCTAAATCTATTATGATCTTCTTTTATTGGCATTACTTACTCTTTACATCTCCGCGGGCAAATATACTAGCTACATATTGCAAAACATCTGTTGCCGAAATTTCATCATACCCATAATCTTTTATGAGTCTAGACTTAACAATATCAATTTTTTCTTGCGTATCTTTATCTGTAACCGAAGAGACTAACGATGTTAACTTTATACTATCTTTTTGATCTTCAAATAATTTTAATTCAAGAGCCTTATGAAGCCTTTCGTTCATTCGATAATCAAATTTTTTGTTATCAAGAGACAGTGCCCCTATATAATTCATAATTTCTCTACGAAAATCATCTTTTCGACTTTCTGGAATATCGATTTTTTCTTCGATAGAACGCATAAGCCTTTCATCTGGATCTTCATCTTGACCTGTAAACTGATTTTTTACTTTTTCTTTTTGAGTATAAGCTTTTACATTATCAATGTAATTTGCGCACATTCTTGAAAGAGCACTTTCATCGGCACTAATCGCTCTTTGAACTTCTGATTTTATTATTTCTTCATACTCCTGCTTTACTACACTCAATAATTCTTTATAGTCGTTCATATCTTCCTCTGTAGTAACAAGTGTGTGATATTTTAAACCTGCCTCAAGCTCATTGAGCACCATAAATGGATTCACTGACCCCTTATTACTGTGTTGAGCCCTCACCAAAGAATTTGACAATTTATCTTGAATGTATCGAGGACTTATTCCATCAAGGCCTTCACGAGAAGATTCTTTTCTTAACTCTTTAATATTATCCTCAGTAAAGTTAGGCAATGAACGTCCATTATAGAGCTTTAACTTTTGTAATCGCGTTAAATTTGCTTTTTTAGGCTTTTCTAAACGAGTTAAAATTGCCCACATTGCTGCCATTTCAATAGTATGTGGAGCAATGCTCACTCCACGAATTCTTTTAATATTGAAATCTTTCTTGTAAATATTTATTTCATGATTCAATTTTGTAATATAAGGAATATCAATACGAACTGTACGATCCCTTAGAGCTTCCATAAATTCATTATCTTGAAGCTTTCTAAATTCAGGCTCATTAGTATGGCCGATAATCACTTCATCAATATGAGTTTGAGCAAACTTTTTAGGCTTAACTCTATGTTCTTGTGATGCACCCAATAAGTCATAAAGAAACGCAACATCTAATTTTAAAACTTCAACAAATTCAATCATTCCCCGATTTGAAATATTAAATTCACCATCAAAATTAAAAGCCCTCGGATCAGAGTCAGACCCATATTCTGCAATTTTTCTATAATTAATATCTCCAGTTAACTCTGTACTATCTTGATTTTTTTCATCTTTAGGTTGAAAAGTTCCAATACCAATTCGATCTGCTTCGCTCAAAACCAAACGACGAACACGAACATGACTGAGCACTTTATTTAAATCTCCCGAGTATTTTTCCATTAACTGTTGAAAAATAAACCGACTTGCAGGACTTAAATCACCCTCAATAGAAATACGAAAATCATCATTTTGTCCTCTATTTAATTCTTCACAAATACGCTCTCTCATTTCTTGTGGAATCAATAATAATGGTTCTTCATGCATTGGACTTGGAAAACATTGAACTCCTTTACCTAAAACATCCGAAATTTCATTTTTTTCATCAACCCAATCAAATGTATAAAGTGCGCCATCGTTTGTTTTAGAATAAACCTCTAAACCTTTCTTTAGCATTCTACAAATTGTTGATTTTGCACTCCCTACTGGCCCATGCAGTAAGAC
>CAYMLA010000258.1:0-1505 GCA_964390785.1 uncultured Bdellovibrionales bacterium
ACGGATTTAATCTTTTTATTTGGGAATTAAGCCCTACGCGAAAATCCCTGTTTAATTGAAAATTACGATTTTTCTGCTTTATACATAGAAGGAGATTCAAAAGCGGCTGAAAAGCTTGATCATAATTTTAAAGGCAATGAAAAAGTTACCACAATGTGTTCTTACATTTCAAAAGAAAACATTGAAAAGTTATTTGAGTCTGCAAATGTTCCAAAAGATCCTTATTTGTTAGTTATAGATGTTGATGGCATTGACTATCATTTATGGGATTCTTTGCAGAGTTATAGGCCAGCTTTTGTTTTTATAGAGTATAACGCTAGTTTTCCAGCTAATAGTAATTTTGTAGTAGATTATAATCCTTTATTTCAATGGCAAAAAGATGATTATTTTGGTGCCGCTATAAAGCCTTTGGTTGAGCTTGGAAAGAGTAAAGGTTATGAAATAATTCATGTAACATCTAATGGCGACAATTTAGTTTTTGTAGAAAAAAGTATTTTTAATACTTTCAATTTTCCTCTTTTTTCTGTGGAAGATTTTTATCAATTACCACAGTATGGTAAACATGGAAGAGCTTTGAATGGCAAAGGACATCCTGTTTCTAAAAAAAATTCTACTCGCTTTAAAAGGTTTATGGCTTATCTCCAGTATCATTTTTTTTCTATTTGTAGAAGTTATATAAGGCACAAAATAACTGTACATTACGTTGTGAATAAAAAAAATATAGAAAAACTTAATTTGAATATTGATTAGCTATTGCAAGGCTAGGTGATGACCAATTGTTCAACAATCATTGAAAAACAATAATTTTAAATATTTAAAGGATCAGAACGAACTCAATTGTTTATTTTCAATCAGCCTTTTGTTTAATTGTAATTTTTCAATGATTGAGCTTGCCTAGTTAAAGGTTTTTTGAACTTGGAGTCTTGCGCTTGGCTGAAACTCAGCCTATTGTGTTGCTTACGGGCGCAAGACAAACAGGATTTTAAATATTCGTTTTTAGGATTTAGTTTTTAACGAAAATAATTTTTTTTCCCATTCAAAAGCGGTTTTGCAAATGTAATTGATGTCGTCAAATTGAGGTTTCCAGTTTAATGTAGAACGAATTTTATCTGAGTTAGCAATGATTTTTGCTGGATCACCAAGACGACGATTTGTTTCTTCAACGGTGAAGTCAATCTGTGTGACTTTTTTCATGGTTTCAGTGATTTGTTTAACGCTAAAGCCCTGTCCATAACCACAGTTAAAAATTTGGTTATCGCCACCATTTTGGAGAAACTTCAAAGAAAGAACATGAGCATGAGCAAGATCGTCAACATGAATATAATCTCGAATGCAAGTGCCATCATCTGTTGGGTAGTCGGTTCCATAAATGGCTAGTTTGGGACGAATGCCAAGAGCCACTTCACTGGCCACTTTGATGAGCTGAATGGCGTTGGGTGTAGCTTGTCCAATTTTTTTGTCTTGGCGAGCACCAGCTACATTAAAGTATCTTAAGATGACGTGCT
>CAYMLA010000258.1:1515-4425 GCA_964390785.1 uncultured Bdellovibrionales bacterium
GTTCACATTATTGATCTGATCGGCATGGGCTAAATCAATAAGCATGCGTTCGATGGTTGATTTGGTGTAACCATAAGGAGAAATAGCTTGAATAGGAGTCGATTCAGAAACAACGGGATTTTCAGGCTCACCATAGACAGCGCAAGTTGAAGAAAAAATAAAGTTTTTAACCTTGTTATGTCGGCAAGTTTTAATCAATTGAAAGCTTCCAACTGTGTTATTTTGATAATACTTTAAGGGATCAGTAACAGATTCTGGAACTTCTAAGTGAGCAGCAAAATGCAAAACAGAATCAATAGAGTGAGTTTTAATAAGGTCTTCAACTTTTTTACAATCAGCGATATCTCCTTCAACAAATTCAGCTTGAGGATGAACAGCCCATCGATGTCCCGAATAGAGGTTGTCCAGCACGATAACGTCAAATCCATTTTCGATAAGTTGATAGACGGTATGAGAGCCAATGTATCCAGCTCCTCCAGTAACAAGTATAGCCATGGTTTCCCCCCCCAAAGTGGTTAAGTCGTAGCTGTAAAAATAGCGACTTTGATCATTTTGCACAACTCCTGTTATGGGGTCGATTTAATTCTTAAGTTTAACCCAAAGAAATAATGCGACGCATATTTTGCGATTGAATAAGAGACCGTAAAGGCGTTTAATTTGCTTTACAATTGGATTGTTTCTAACGAAAGTAAGTAGTTGGCTGCTGCAAAACAGTCACTCAGTATTTAGAGGTTGTGACAAAACAATCAGTTGGATTATTTTATAGCAGTCGATTTAATTACAGTTGTTCTTGTAAAAGGAGACACGAGTATGATTTCAGTTATTTTATCCGGTGGAAGTGGAACGCGGTTGTGGCCAATGTCTCGATCTAATTATCCAAAGCAATTTTCAGATTTGTTTAAACCAACCTTAATGGAGCAGTCAATTGATCGTGTTTGCGGTGAGTCTGAAGAAGTTTGGGTGGTCACCAATCGAGGTCTTGAAGTTTTAACTCATCAATCCTTTCATACTTATCCAGAGGTAAAAAAAAGAGTTTTAGGAGAGCCCGTGGCTCGAAATACTGCGCCTGCGATTTTGTATTTTTGTCGTTTACTTGAACTTGAAGGGCGGTCCGATGAAGTGGTGGCTGTTTTTCCTGCGGATCATTTGGTAAAAAAACCAGAAGAATTTAGAAAAGCCATACGCTTGTCTGCTGAGTGTGCCTTAAATGGAAAGATTGTCACTGTCGGTATTGAACCGACTTATCCAGCAACTGGTTTTGGTTATATTCAAACCAAAGACGTGTTTAAAAAAACATCTCAAGGCAATGCCTTAGATGTGGGAGGCTTTAAAGAAAAACCTCACTACGATAAAGCAAAGTATTATGTTGAAACGGGTCAATATTATTGGAATGCGGGAGTCTTTGTTTTTAGAGTAAAAGACATGCTGACGCACTTTAAGGATTTTCAAAAACACATGTGGCAAGCCTTCCAGGGGCTTGATCAAAATCAAAGTCAATTGGATCATATTTTTCAATCGGTACAATCCATTAGCATTGACTATGCAATCATGGAAAAAATTCCGAGTCGATTCATCGCTTGCGTCCCTTGTGATTGTGGTTGGAGTGATGTGGGGTCATGGGATTCTGTGGCTGAAATCAATCAATTTAAAAGTGAGCATCCAATTTGTCAAATTGACGGAAAACATAATTATGTTATTGGAAGAAACAACCAAAAGTTATTTTGCTTTATTGGCTTAAACAATTTAAATGTAATTGATACAGAAGATGTGCAAGTGATTTTTCCACAAGGATTGAGCCAAAGAATTACAGAGCTAACAGATGAAGTGAAAAAAACAAAGCCAGAGTTATTGGTAACAGGACACTATGATCGTCGACCTTGGGGGCAGTACTCTGTTTTAAAAGATACCGTCGATTTTAAATCGAAGGTGATTGAAGTCGAAGTGGGTCAACAGCTCTCGTATCAATCTCATAAAAAAAGAGAAGAACACTGGATTGTAACAAAAGGCCAAGGAGAGGTTGTGTTGAATGATCAAGTTATTCCTGTCGAACGAGGAAAACACATTCATATTCCTTTTGAGGCCAAACATAGAATTAAAAACACGGGCGACACATTATTGCAATTTGTCGAAGTACAACTGGGTGATTACTTTGGCGAAGACGATATCATTCGCTACGAAGACGATTACCATCGCGAGAAGTAGGTTGATTTTCAGAAACAGCCGTTTTTAAAGTTAAAGAGGGAGCAATGAGTTCTGTTTTTTCAAAGGAATTATTACATAAATTTATTTTGGGGATTATGTTTCTTGTTGTGTTGGTTCAATTTGTACGCTTCACAGATTTTATTGAAAACTTTTCTGAGCATCGTGCTGTTGTCTTTGCGACTGATAATGATGCTGCAAAAGCAATTCTTGTGGCAAAAGAAACTCGATTGTACAACGATACTGGATGGCGGCCCTATGGTCCTCTTTATTATAGAATTGTTCATGTATTAAATTTTTTTGTTTCAAGTCCAACCACTGAAATTAAAAAAGATGATTTTCAAAGAAATGAAGAAAATCATCATTATTTATTGATGTTGGTTTCTTTGTTATCTCTGTATGGTTTTTGTTTTTTGCTTGCTCTAATAATGACAAAAGATTGGTTTTATCGTTTATTCATTGTGTTTGGCTTGGTATCGCTTTTTGCAATGAATTCAAGTTGGAGCAAAATGATTCTTCGAGCTCATCCGGACTATTTGGTTACGGTGTTGGTTGCTTTTGCTATTTATTTTTCTTATCGATTAGTGCTCGATTTGGAAAATGAAACAGCTTGGAAGAGGGCTGCTATTTTTTGGGGACTGGCTATTGCTACAAAATTAATAGCTATTCTTTTTATCCCCGGGTGGATTGTATTTTTTTTCCCTTGGGAGG